>NZ_QODK01000003.1:600000-874293 GCF_003324485.1 Cohaesibacter intestini
ACAATCCGGCCGCGCGCGGTATATCCTTGTTCGACGAGGAACTCCCCTGCAGCAATAAAGTCCTTGAAGGTGTTTGGTTTCTTCTCGCGTTTGCCGTTGGAGTACCAGGCAAAGCCCTTCTCCTTGCCTCCGCGAATATGCGCAATGGCATAGACAAAACCGCGATCCACCAGTGAGAGCGCATTGGTCGAGAAACTGGCCGGAATGGAAATGCCGTAGGATCCGTAGCCATATAACAGGCACGGAGCCGAACCATCGAGCGGCGTATCCTTGCGATAGAGCAGGGTGACTGGCACCTCGACACCATCATGACTGGCAGCCATCAGGCGACGGGTGACATACTGTGAGGCATCATGTCCTGACGGGATCTCCTGTTCCTTGCGCAGGGTCCGCGACCGGCTGGCCATGTTATAATCATAGGTACGCGAAGGGGTCGTCATCGAGCTGTAGCTGAAGCGGATCACGTCGGTGTCAAACTCGAGCGAGCCTCCCAGCCCGAGCGCATAGGCCTCTTCCTCGAAGGCAATGGCATGTTGCGCGCCGTTGGCGATGTTGCGGATCTGAATCCGGGGCAGGCCATTGGCCCGCTCCATCCAGACCAAATGGCGCTTGAATATTTCATGGCTGAGGATCAACCGGCCCGGCTCATGGGCAATCATGTCTTGCCAATGCTCACGGCCCGACTGGGTCGGCGCAGCGGTGACCAGCTTGAAGTCCTCCGCTCCATCCGCATTGGTGAGAATATAGAGGATCCCCATGCCCTCATCGACGCTATATTCGATGCCAGACTCGCGAGCGGCAATCAATCGGGCCTTGGCCTCATTGTCCCGTGCGTCAAGCAAATAGCATTCACTGGTCTCATGGTCATGGCAGTCGATGATGATGTGATTGCCCGACTGGCTTTTGCCAATGCCGACAAAGAAACCGGGATCCTGCTCTTCATAGATCAGTGCGTCATCGCTTTGGGCTGTGCCGATCTTGTGGCGGAACACTTTGCAGGGGCGGTGGTTGTCATCGAGCCATGTATAATAGAAATGGCTGCTGTCCGCACTCCATATTGCTCCACCAGTGGTGCCTTCGATCTGATCAGACAAATCCTCACCGGTCGCCAGATTGCGCACCCGGATGGTGAAATACTCTGACCCCTTGGTGTCCACTGCCCAGGCAAGGCGCGCATGATCCGGGCTGTGAGCGGTCGACGCCAGCCGGAAAAAGGCATGCCCTTCCGCTTCCTTGTTGCCATCGAACAGGATCACTTCGTCGCCGCCTTCGCGCGGGGTGCGAACCACCAGAGGATATTGCCCGCCTTCAATGAAGCGCGAGCTGTAGGCAAAGGGACCGTCAGGGGAGGGAACGGAGCTGTCATCCTGCTTGATGCGCCCCTTCATCTCCTCGAACAAGGCATTTTGCAGGGTTTCCGTGTCAGCCATTTCCTGATTGGTATAGGCGTTTTCGGCCTCCAGGTAGGATTCAATGGCGTCGGGCAAGACCTCTCGGCCCTGATGCATAACCTCCTGCCAATTGTCCGCCCTGAGCCAGGCATAGGCGTCGGTCATTTCGATGCCATGATGGGTAACGCTGTAAGCGCGCTTCTCGGCGCGGGGAGCATCAAGCGGATAGGCGGCCTTGGTGGCTTTAGAAGCGGAAAACTGAGACATTATGCTTTCTTTGTTTCGGGTCCATTCGTGAAGTCCAGAGGTAAGGTCTCGCAGTACATTCTGCAAGCGCCCGCCTTGCGGCGCATCTGTTGTTCACGGGCTTTTGTTCAAATGGCGATAGACGAGGTCCTGTGGCTCTGGTCTTGCTGCATCCGGGTCGGGAACGGCCCCCATTCGCTCTGCAAGGCGCCGGGACCGGTCATTGGCCGGGTCCATGTAGCTGACAAGGCTTTGAAGCCCCAAAGAGGCGAAAGCCCAGTCCCGGAAAGCGCAGGCGGCTTCAAAGGCATAGCCTCGACCTTCTGCATGCGGATAGACAAACCAGCCCAATTCTTTTTCAGCAAAAAGCGGGCCATGATTGATGCCAACCTGACCGACGCACAGGCCGGTTTCTTTCTCCTCGATCATCAGGGCTCCGTGGCCAAAGAGCGGCCAGTTGGCGACATCATGGCAGAACATGCCCCATGCTGCAGCTATATCATGCGGCCCTCCCATATACTGGGCGCGGCTTGACTGCATCAGGGCAGAATAGTCTGGCCAATCCGAGATCATCATGGGACGTAGCCGTAAACGAGCGGTCTCGATTTCTGGGATCGGTGTCATCAAATTCGCTTTGCTGAAAAGTCTGTATTGAAAAGTCAGGTATAAATGCTAGCTATAAGAGCCTCAGGGACAAGCCGCAAGGAGGAGCAATCCGATGCCGCATATGGTAATTTCTTACGCCAAGCCGATTGAAGAAAAAGTTGATATCGCAAAAATGGTTCAACTTGTCTGGGACACAGCCGACAAGACCGGTTTGTTCAATCCCGCTGCTATCAAGGTGCGCGCCCTGCCGGTGGAACACTTTTTGACTGCCAATACAGATCAGCCCTTCATTCATATCGATGCAAAATTGTTTGCCGGACGCACCGATGCGCAGAAACAGGCGATGATTCAGGATCTGTTCAATGCGTTGAAAGGGCTGGTGCCTGACACGGTTTCGCTTAGTGTCGAGGCCATCGACATGGACCAATCCAACTATATAAAAAGCTGACTCACAGCGTGTGAGGCATGGTGAAGTAAGGCGAGATCCAGTTTCCACTCGTTTGGCTGGTGACGGTGTTGGCGACGCTGTGTCCGAGACAGCATCGCTGGCGGAGTGGGAGGCACTCTGAATGACCTTTCCGCTTTGCAAGGGTTCGGCAACTGATCGGGATTGGATAGCCAGAGTGATCGGCCGGTGGATCGGATCCCGCAATGCCGCGCAAATTCAGACAGCCATTCAGGCCGATTTGGCCTGACGTGCAACGCGCCGTCGCAGCAGGGTGATCAGGAAAATGGCCGTGGTCGTCAAGCCAATTGCAAGTCCTGCGGAAATGGCCTGCAACGGCCCGATCGTGTCTGACTTTCTCAATACGCTCTCAGCAGGTGCCTCAGGATTGTAATAGACGGTCACTTCGGAGCCTTGTGCCAGATCCTCGATCTCCGTTTCCGCAACCCCTTTCAAGGTGCGGTCCGGATGATGACGGCTCAGCTCAGTCCCGATCAGGAACGAACCGTCCACCTCATAGCGATAGCGCACCTGCGGCTGGAACATTTCCATCTTGGAGCCGTCTGCTTTTGTGGTTTCGATGCTGCCGACACTCACTGCCACAATCTGCCCCTTGCTCGTCTTCCAGTTTTCCGGGATCTGGGCTTCCTGATAGCCGATATAGCCAAGTCCCGCATAGACAAAGGCCCCAAACATAATGGCCAGCAGGGGCAATAGGACAAGAAGAGAAGAAGAGCGGCGAGGGGAAGTGTCTTGGGTCATGTTCCTGTCCAGCAAGTGCGAGTCGAACGCCATTCCCACGCTGAAAAAAGCGTGGGTGCAGATGGCGCGACTGTACCCGCCTCAAGGCGAAATGCAATGCCAAATAGGCCGGATGCTCAGGATCGGTAACAACTTGCGTCGAAGACCGAAGGACCGATGGATGGCAGAAGCGGTGAGCGCCTTCACGCCTCGGGTTCGAACTGCAGGGCCACCCCGTTCATGCAATAGCGTAGACCGGTCGGTGCGGGGCCGTCGTCGAACACATGGCCCAAATGGCTGTCGCAATCGGCACAGCGTATTTCGGTCCGTTTCATGAAGAGCTTGCGGTCGACATGCTCGGTGACAGCTTCCGCATTCGCCGGTGCATAAAAGCTCGGCCAACCGCTGCCGGACTCATATTTGGTGCCCGAATGAAAGAGCAAATTGCCGCATGCTACGCAATGATAATGCCCGTCCCGCTTTTCAGCATTCAGCGGCGATGTGCCGGCCCGCTCCGTGCCATGCTGGCGTGTAATTCTATACTGCTCGTCCGTCAAAAGGGACTTCCAGTCAGCATCGCTCTTTTCGATTTTGCTCATGATCTCCTCACCCTCATTTTTTTCGTTTCTGCATATTGTACTCACCGAAAAACGACAAATATACAATCTGTTACCGGACCGATACGGGATCCTTGTCAGGACTTGCGAGAAATCTGGCAGATTTTGCGCAGGTCCTATTTGTATCTGATCCATTCTACCACTGCATAACCTAGAGGTCGTTTCACGCTTTTTCACATATCAGATATTACGTGTATATACTTGGTGTTGGATTGAAGTGAATCGGAGAAAAGGAGAAGATCTTTAATTCCGAAACGGAAGGTTTTTTGTCAAAGAATGCGCAATAAGTCGAATTTGTGTAATTTTTTTGCTTTGTTTTATTGAATGGCTAACGGTTGAGGCTTTACCAATAGCGCAAAGGGCAGCATCCTTTGGTTCTAACACTAGAAAATGCGAATCTGTGAAACAAGCAGTTGCTACTGACTTGTGAGACTTGAAACTGCGAGGTTTGAGGTCTGACCAAGATGGAACGGGGCAGGTGCCCAGCGCGATTCAGGGGGGAGCCTGGGGCGCGAATAACAGACAAAGAAGCTGAATGGGGTTTGACGCATGGCGTTTGAATTCAGTGATGGATTATACTTTGCGATGGCTGCGCCCTTTGTCGCGGCTTTGATTGCGCCTCACTTATGGAGATTGATGGGTCACAATGCAGCATGGCTGCTGGCTCTCGTGCCCGCCTCGATCTTTGTCTATCTCTGCGGTTTTATCGAATTGGTGGCTCACGAAGGCGTTGGAGTGAAGCCGACCCCCATCACCTGGTTGCCGCAATACAATATTCAGTATTCGCTGTTTGTTGACGGGCTGAGTTTGCTCTTTGCCCTGCTGATTTCCGGCATTGGTATCTTCATCATTCTCTATGCGGGCGGCTTTTTGCGCAAGCATCCAGAGCAGGGGCGCTTCTTTTGCTTTCTGTTTCTCTTCATGGGGTCAATGCTGGGTGTGGTTCTTGCCGATAACCTTCTGACCTTATTTACCTATTGGGAGCTGACGTCCATCACGTCCTTCCTGCTGATCGGGTTCAACCATCTCAAGCGAGCGTCCCGGCGTGCGGCCATGCAGGCCTTGGTGATCACTGGCGGCGGCGGGTTGGCTCTGCTGCCCGGCCTCATTCTCATGGGCTATGCTGGTGGCACCATGGAAATGAGCGAGTTGATTGTGATCGGCGACGTTCTGCGCGAACACTCGCTCTATGTCCCGATGTTGATTCTGATCCTGCTGGGTGCGTTCACCAAATCGGCTCAATATCCGTTCCATTCCTGGCTGCGCAATGCGATGGAAGCGCCAACTCCGGTCTCCGCCTATCTCCATTCCGCGACGATGGTCAAGGCGGGAGTGTATTTCCTGATGCGCGTCCATCCGGTGATGGGCAGCACCGAATTGTGGATGTATACCCTGCAAATCGTTGGCGGCTTTACCATGCTGATGGGCACGCGCATGGCTCTGCGCCAACTCGATCTGAAGAAGGCACTGGCCTACACCACCATCGCCTCGCTTGGCCTGCTGGTTATGCTCGTCGGCACCTCGTCTGAAGCGGCCATTGCCGGTGCTGTGCTGTATCTCTTCGCCCACGCCTTGGCCAAAGGTGGCCTATTCATGATGGTCGGGACCATCACTGACAAATGCGGCACATCTGAAATCGCCGAATTGCGAGGTCTGCGCCACAAAATGCCGATCACATTCGTCGCGGCAAATCTGGGCGCGATGTCTGTTGGCGGCATCTATCCCTTCCTGGGCTTTGTTGCCAAGGAAGAGATCTATCGCGGACTGCAAGGTGGCTCATGGAACGAAATCCTGCTGACCATCATCGCAGTGGCCGGTAATTCGATGATGTTCGCGGCCGTTTTTGTGGTGTCGCTGAAACCATTCCTTGGCGAGGAAACCGAAAAGATGAAAGGCGCTCTGAAGGATTTTCAGCGCGGCCCGTGGTTGCTGTTGATCGGCCCGATAGCCCTGTCTTCGCTTGGTCTCCTTTTCATGTTCATCGGCCCGTTCCTCAGCGATAATTTGCTGACCCCGATGCTCTATTCGGTGCTTGGATACCATTCCTCGGCCAAATTGACCTTCGCGGTCCATTTCAATGAAGCGCTGATCCTGTCTCTGGTGACGATTGCTGGCGGTATCTTCATCTATTACGAGGCTGACTATATTCGCAGCATCCGCCAAGGGATTATTCGCACGATTGGCAAGGGGCCTGACGACTTTTTCGACACCTTTGTCACCGGCTTGATCCGCTTTTCTGCGCGTGTCACCCGTTTGTTGCAGACCGGCAATCTGGAAGTGTATCTGGCCGCAACCTTCGTTGTCGCCGCCGGCACCATGCTGACGCCAATGATCCTGTTTGACGAACTGCCCGACTGGCCCTCCATGCCGTCATTGCACTTTTACGAGTGGGCCGTGGTGTTACTCGCAGTCGTTGGACTGTTTGCGGTCATCATAGCCAAGACCCGACTGACAGCGATCATTTCGCTGGGCATTCAGGGTTTCTCGGTTGCTCTGATCTTCCTGATGTTCGGTGCGCCCGATCTGGCTTTCACCCAGTTCATGGTCGAAACCCTTTCTGTTGTCATCATTGCTCTGGTGATGAACCGGCTGTCGCTGGAAGAAAGGGACAAGCGACCGCTCGCCCAGACCGTTGGCGATTCCGCTGTGGCCATTGTCGTTGGTGGGTGCCTTGGCTTGCTGCTGATGTCTGTTACGCAAGGCTCCTTCGATACCAGCCTTCCAAACTTCTTTACCGACTATAGCCGCGTCATCGCCCATGGCCGCAACATCGTCAATGTCATCATCGTCGACTTCCGTGGCCTTGATACGCTGGGCGAGATCGCCGTGGTGATGATCACAGCACTCTGCGTCTTCACTCTGACCCTTGGTACCGCCAAGCAGTTCCGCGGCGGGCAGGGGGCAAAGGATGCCGCATTGCCGTCGACACAACAATCTCAGGATCAGAAGGGGGCGGATCAATGAACACTCTGATTTTCAGAACCATTGCGCCATTCATCGCCGCGCTGATGGTCCTCTTTTCGATCTTTGTCACCTTGCGTGGCCACAATGATCCCGGCGGTGGGTTTATTGGTGGCCTGATCGCAGCCTCTGCCTTCGCCATGTATGGCATTGCAGCGGGTGTTGAGAATGTGAGGCGTGCGCTCTACTTCCAACCGCTGAGTGTGGCTGCCTTTGGCTTGATGCTTTCGGCCCTGTCCGGTCTGTTGTCGATCACCCAAGGAATGCCATTTTTGACCAGTCAGTGGGCCTTCCCTTCCATCCTCGGGGTGGAAGTGGCTTTGTCGACACCACTCTTTTTCGATCTCGGGGTTTATTTCGTCGTTCTGGGCGGCATCACCTCAATCGCGCTGAAGTTGGAGGAGGAATAAGGCACCATGGAAACCATTCTCTCTATCCTGGTTGGCGTTTTCTTCTCCGTCAGCGTCTATCTGATGACCTCGCGGTATCTCATTCGCATCATTCTGGGCATTGCCATTCTAGGCAATGCGGTCAACCTGACGATCTTTACGTCCGGGCGATTGATGCGTGAAGTCCCGCCGATCATTCCGCTGGATGCGATGGTTCCCGCAGGGCCCACCGCCAATCCATTGCCGCAGGCACTGATCCTGACGGCGATCGTGATTTCCTTCTCATTCCTCGCCTTCCTGCTGGTGCTGGTCTATCGGGCCTATCAGGAATTGGGGACCGACGACGCAGTAGAGATGCGCGTGGCCGAACCGGCAGATGAAGACCTGCCGCCGGTAAGTTTCTAGGGAGACGCTGAGTTATGGCAGGAAATCTGGATCACGCCGTAGACTATTCTGCGGGCATGTTAATGGAAGCGACCCACATCGCGGACTGGCTGATCATTGCACCGATCATTCTGACGATCGTTGGTGGCGCCTTGCTTTTGATGCTGAGGGAAAAGACCAAACTGCATGGCGCTTTGGCGACCCTGATCATGGGCTTGCTGGTGCTGGTTGATGCCTTGTTGTTGGCGCGGGTGCTGGATGTCGGCCCTATTGCCATGACGATGGGACGCTGGCTGCCGCCCTTTGGTATCACCTTCACCGTTGATGCCTTCGGCGCTTTGATGGCTCTGATATCGGGCGTTGTGGCCCTTGCTGTTTGTATCTATTCACTGGTCGAGATTTCGGTCACCGGTCGCCGTTTCGGTTTCTATCCCTTGCTGATGCTCTTGATGACCGGGGTGACCGGCTCGTTCCTGACCGGCGATATCTTCAACCTCTATGTCTGGTTCGAGGTGATGCTGATCTCGTCCTTCGGTCTGCTGATCCTTGGTGGAGAACGGATCCAGCTCGACGGGGCGCTGAAATATGCCATTCTCAACCTGCTGGCAACAACCCTGTTCCTGATTGCCACCGGCTTGCTTTACGGTGCAGTTGGAAGCCTCAATATGGCTGACATTTCGCTGAAACTGCCCGCCGTACAGGAAGCAGGCGCACCGATCATCACCATCGGGGCGCTTTATTTCCTCGCCTTCGCCATGAAGGCTGCGGCCTTCCCGCTCAATTTCTGGCTCCCGGCCTCCTATCACACGCCCAATATCGTGGTGTCAGCCTTGTTTGGTGGTATCCTGACCAAGGTTGGCGTCTATGCCCTGATCCGGACGATGATCCTGTTGTTGCCGGACACCCGGATCATTTTGAGTGAAGTGATTGCCTGGGTGGCGGTCTTCACCATGATCTTTGGGGCTCTTGGCACATTGGCGCACAATGATATCCGCCGGGTCTTCGGCTATCTGGTCATTTCCGGTATCGGCCCCATGCTGGTCGGTGTCGCCCTTGGTTCGGAAGAAGCCATTTCCGGAGCCATCATGTATGCCGTCCATTCGATCATCGCGCTGACCGGGCTCTATCTCGCTTTCGGCATCCTGATGCGCAAGAATGGCGGAAAATACAATCTCTCCGACGTGGGGGGAGGCTACAAAGCCTCTGATGGCCTGTCGATCCTGTTTCTGGTCTTGGCCTTCGGGATTGTTGGCCTGCCACCATTCTCCGGTTTCTGGCCCAAATTCATCCTCGTCGATGCGAGCATTCATGCCGGTCATGGCTGGCTGGCCTTTGCCATCCTCTTCTCCGGTTTCCTGACCACCATCTCGGTTGGCCGCGTCTGGGCGCACGCTTTCTGGCGCGGTGGCCCCATCGGCACCACGGATGGCCAATTGGGCATGCCCTTGCAGGGTTTGACCAGATCGGTCCGCAGCAAAACCTACTTGCCGGTTGGTGCTTTGGTGGTGATTGTTTGTTTGATTGGGGTCTTTCCCTCGCCGCTGCTTTCCATCGTGCAGTCCGGTACCCAGTCGCTGCTAAATCCCGAGCGGTATGTCTCTGCGGTCTTTTCCGCAGCGACCGCACAGCAAAAGGCAAAACAGGCAGAGAAGGCACAACAGCCAAAAGACCATGAGGACACGGTCAAAGGCCATGACACCAAGACCGAGCCTATGAAACAGGAAGGAGCGCACTGATGCAGAATCTTCTTCTCGTCAATATCTTGCTGGCTTTGGTGTGGGCTGCCGTGAGCAGTTCCTTCACCGTTCCGAACCTGCTCTTTGGCTTCATGCTGGGTATGATCGTTCTGTTCATTCTGCGCGAACAGGTAGGTGCCTTCAGTTATCTGGGACGTGCTCGGCGGGTGCTGTCGCTTCTGATGCTGTTCCTGCGCGAACTAATGAAGTCCGCCTTCCGCGTCGCCAAATTGGCGCTGAGCCCCAAACTGGAATTGCGTCCCGGTTTCATCGCCTATGATCTGACCACTGACCGCGATATCGAAATCACCATTCTAGCCAACATGATCACCTTGACCCCCGGGACTTTGTCCGTCGACGTCTCCGACGACAAGAAAACACTCTATATTCATGCTGTTACTTTTGATGACCTTGAAGAGCTACGCTCCGAAATCCGTGACGGATTTGAGCGCAAGATCATGGAGGCATTCAGATGATGGAAGGTCTGACTTTTCTCGATATAATCATTTTACTCACCTTGGTGATCCTGTCGATTTCCTTCTTGTTGACCAGTGTCCGGATCATCAAAGGACCCAGTTTGTCCGACCGGATTGTCGGGCTGGATATGCTGGTGGCTGTTGGCATCGGTTTCATTGCAGTCTTCGGCGTGAAAACTGGCTATTTTCTCTATGTCGATATCGCGATTGCGCTTGGTCTGGTGGGGTTTTTGTCAACGGTTGCTTTCGCCCGTTTCGTCTTGCGTCACGGTGATGACTCCGTCTTCCATGACAAGAAAGAGGCCGCTGAGGCCGAGCAATTGGCAGAAAAAGCCAGAAAAGGGGATGCGTCATGATTCATGATTTCGTTGCCGGTTTGTTGTTGTTGATTGGGGCAGTCTTCATCTTGTCTGCATCCATCGGTCTTCTGCGGTTCCCCGACGTCTACACCCGTATGCATTCCGCTTCGAAGGCCGGGACCGTCGGGTCAGGCGTTCTGCTGCTGGCGCTCGCTGTCTATTCGATGGAGTTCAGCGTCGTTAGCCGAGCCTTGGCGGGAATAGCCTTTTTTCTGATTACCGCACCAATTTCTGCTCATCTGATTGCCCGTGTTGCCTATATCACAGGAACCAAACCATGGAAGGGCACGGTCATCGATGACTATGCTGCTAACGTCAATGAAAAGAAGCACAAACAGCCTTGATACCGTTAGGGAAGATGATGTAGAAAAAGTGGGGTGATCTGAAGGGATCTTCCCTTGAATTTATCTAATATGCTGTTTTCTCTGATTATAGTTTACTAATATTTTGCTTTGCATTGATGCGTTGCCCACAAGTGACCAAAGATTTGGTCGTTCTGTCTTGAAGTAAAAAGCGAGTTCCACTACTACTGTAGCAAATGCTTGCGGCTTTGCAGCCCCGCGTCAAAATGTTTAGCTCTAGCGTTTTCTCTCTCCACGAGAGATTGTGAGCAATTCAACAAGAAAGAATCCAAGAAATGTCGGAAAGCTCAGACAATAATGTGCTTATTGAACTGACCGCAGATATTGTGTCGGCCTATGTCAGCAACAATGCGGTCCCGGTGAACGATCTCTCGGGACTGATTGGTGACATTTACAAGGCACTGGAAGACACCAAGAAACCAGTGACCGAAGAAGTGGTCGAAGCTCCGAAACCAGCTGTAACCGTCAAGAAGTCGATTACACCTGATTTCATCATCTGTCTCGAAGATGGTAAGAAATTCAAGTCGCTCAAGCGGCATCTTCGCACCCATTACAATCTTTCCCCTGAAGAATATCGGGAAAAATGGGGCTTGCCTGCCGACTATCCAATGGTCGCGCCAAGCTATGCGGAAGCCCGTTCCAATCTGGCCAAGAAAATGGGCCTGGGACAACAGCGTCGTAAGAAATAGGTCTGCTCTCCAGCAGACGTCAGACAAGCTATGGAAAGGCAGCCTCTGGGCTGCCTTTTTTGTTTCGCGATCAAAGGACGCGCTCAATCCCGGCCTTTGCGCCTTTCATGCATCAGCCGCAGTTTTTCAGCCCGCAGCGCCTGACTTAGGCCGATGTGACGCGCGAGAGAATAGCGCCAATGACCCGTTCGGCCGCGGGCTCGCTCTCCTTTGACCAGCAGTGTCAGTTTTTGCAGCACTGCTTTGGATGACACCCGGTCCAGCCGGTCGATATCTGCCGGAAACAGATGTAAAAGACCCGGCAGATCTCGCCGACGATCGTAGATCTTCTCCCCGTGTCGCAAGCTTTGCTCCACTAGGTCAGGGCAGACAGCTTGTTTGGATGCAAATGGTTCGAGGAGTCGGTGGGCGGGGACAAGATCGCATTGCGCTGAAGCTTGTCCCTGCGCGCAGTCGTTGCGCCAATCCGTGCGTTTTGTCATACACACAGTGTCTACTGCAACCAAAGGGCGAGTATAAAGTGAGTGTTCGTATGACAGATTTCTTACATGAACAGCCGGGTTAACTGTCTGAAAAACAGAAATATTCACTTTATCAACGAGCTGAAGAATAAATTTTCAAAAAAATTTTAAGCCACAACTTATACCGAATGCACGTTAAAGTAGTATTGTCAGGGGTAAATTTTCCTAACAATTCTTTCGGATGGCAATAAGGGAGACTAATCATGAATATGCAGCTAAACAGCACACCTGCTGATAGTGAACTACGGTCTGTTGAACCAAGGGGATTTCTGGACCACGACAGAACAATCCCGGCATTGGTGATTGTCGATGAATTGGTGGCTCGCACCTACCGCATGCCGCGTTCGGCACTTTATGCAGATACCCGTTGCCGCAAAACGGTCGCCTTTGCTCGACAGGTTGCCATGTATCTCGCTCATGTCAGCCTCAGTTACCCCTTGAAACAGATTGCCGGCCATTATGGGCGCGATCGGACCACGGTCGCCTATGCCTGCCGGGTCGTTGAGGATCGTCGGGAGGAAGAAGAGACTGAACTGCTGATCAACAGCCTTGAAAGCGCCCTTGAAACCATGATGCTGATCACACCTCTGACCTGCCGGAGGCCAAAATGAACAGACGCAAGACGGAGAAGATGCACTCAAAGGGGAAACCGATGATGCGACCTTGTCTGTCTGTCTTGTCGGCAGATGAAGTGCGGCTGCTCAAAGCTTGCCTCAAGTCCAAGGCGGCCGGGGTGAAAGCCAAAGAACCAGCTGTTCTGCACGATTTGCTGAGCAAAGGCTGCCTGAAGCAAGAGGGTGAGCAGATTTCCGTTACACCGGAAGGACGACAGGCCTTGCGTCGCGCGCAGCTGGCAAAGGAAGAAGATCTGATCTTTGCCGCTCAACATCAAGTCCGCACACGGATGGTCAAGGATCCAGCAAACAACGATGTGTCCGACATGGACAGGGGGCAGCCTTTGCCCAAAGGCGCTGAGCATCAGCCCCGCCCATGGATCAATCGCAAGGAAAGTCCGCTGGCAGCACTGGCTCTGCGCAAGAAGCCAGATGGTAACCCGATGCTGTCTTCCTCTCAATTTGAAGCGGGCGAACGCTTTAGATTGGATTTTGAACGGGGACAAATGGCCCCGATGATGGGGATCAATTGGGATAAGCTCGGCAAAGCGGGCGGTGGAAAGGGGCAGGGGTCATTCGGGCGTATTGAGATCAGCGACAATGCCATGGGAGCCCGTCAACGCTTCAGCCAAGCCGCCCTTTACGTGGGTGACGAACTGTTCGGAATTCTGGTTGACTTTTGTTGTTTCCTGAAAGGGCTCGAAACCATTGAGAGGGAGCGGCAATGGCCAGCCCGGTCCGCAAAACAGATCCTCTCATTGGCCCTTGATCGCCTTGCCCGTCACTATGGCTTGTCTGAAAAAGCGCAGGGGCCTTTGCAAAATCTCATTCGACACTGGGGAACGGAAGACTACCGCCCGCAAGTCTGACCGAAGGGCGCCCCTCAGGCAGAAAGGGCGGTCTGTGCATCGGTCTTGATACGCCCGATCATTGCTGAGAGGCCGTTCGAACGCTGTGGCGTCAGATGGTCTCTTAGGCCGATCTGGTCGAAGACTGCTTCTGCATCAATGCCAACAATGTCTTTTGCTGGTTTGCCCGAGAAGGTTGCCAATGCGATCGCAACCAGACCTTTGACGATATGGGCGTCGCTGTCGCCCTTGAAGGTCAGAATCGGATTGGCGCTGTCCCCTGATTGTTCGGTCTTCAACCAAACCTGTGAGACACAGCCTTGAACCTTGTTGGCATCATTCATCTCTTCTTCTGCCAACGGCTCCAGTTCCCGGCCCAGCTCGATAACATAGCGATATCTTTCCTCCCAATCCTCGATGAAGGAAAAATTCTCGATCAACTCTTCGACGGTCATGGGCATGGTGGTGCAGTCTCTTCCTTTGGGCCTTTGTCCGCAGAGCAGACTAAACAAGCCTGTCACGACGAGCAAGATGCAGGAAGACAAAGACGAAAAGAAAAAGCGCCGAAATGAAAGGGCAATTTCATTTCGGCGCGGCCACTGGCCCAGTGGGACGAGTATGGTCAGTCTCCTGAAGGGACCTGAGTGATGAGGTGGTTGTCATGGGTTTGACATAGTGGTCTCATCAGGGGTCTGACCCGGGGAAACGGGCGGCTTTACGGTCTGGCCTCCCGAAATTTGGAAATATGGTGGTAAGACAGGGCGTCTCTATTGCTGCAGATCGTTGACCAAAGCTGTGAGTTGCTTTTGATCATGGGCCAAACGATCCGATGGTTGATTCTGTGCCAGTTCGGTTTCTGCTGGGGCCTTCTCGTCTGATTGATCATCAAGATAGACATACAATTGCTTGGCGCCGTAGCGTGCCTTGGCGGCGAAATTATCAAGCGCCACTTCTCCCGCTGCACAGACGTCAGGTTGCCGCGAGCAAAAGCCGGTGAAATCGCTCAGCGCTGCCTGTGCGGCTGAAATTGCCTGAGTCGTGGAAAGCGACGCGTCCGATTGCTCGCTTCCTGGCTCTGCAGGCAGAATCAGGATGACCAGGGAAAGCCAGAATGCTGCTCTGATCAGGAATGACATTGTTTTGCCCTTTCATTACCCATATGCGGAGATCCAAGCTCCGATACCGTCCCATAATTGTGCCCTTGCGGATCTCTTTTGGATCCTTGCTTGCCAGGGCCAGCTTCTAAGAAAATCCGGCTCCCTGTTGGGCTTGAGCCTCAAGATAGAGGAAAGATCTCAAAGTCAGTTTGAGGGATTGAGTCAAAATCAATTCAAATTCGATCTATTCTGTAAGACACTGGTAACACTTCGGAAATGTCGTGGATTCCTGCGGTATGGAAGGCCCGTGACAGGGCCGAAATGTCTCTCCACATCGAAGGGAAAACCGCATTGCCCAATCTTTTAGACCGTTATACCCACAGGACTAAACGACAGATATCTCAAAAGAAATAAGGGGTGGAGGCGTTTTCGGAAGGAGTTTGTTAACCATAAAAGCGCTTTCTGAGCCAAAAGTGCCCAAAATCGGTTGCTGCTGCTTTCACGTTCACTTCCCAATGCCGATTTTTAGCGTTCCTTAAAAGTCTGCATGGCACTCTATGGCTCACAATACCAATCGGATCGTCCTTCCGAGACCCTGAGTTTGTATTGCGTATTCTTTTGTGGCCAGACCTTCATTGGCCATAGTCCGGGCGAGGTAAGACAGTGCAAGACGCGTTTTGGGCCAATACTCCAATCCAGTCCGTCGTAGATGGCCTTCTGCATGCAAGCGGCAAAGAAAGTGACAGTGAAAAGGCCCGTCACAGGGTTTTTATCGCGGTGCATCTCTGCGTCGGTGTGGCTGCGCTTGCGTTTTTGCCGCTTGTGATCCTGTTGTCCGGCCAACTTGATCCAACGCTATCAACGACTCTGTCTCTTGTTCCTCTCTGGATGCTGGCGCCGCTCGTTTCTGTCGCTTATCTGTCCAAGACCGGCAAACTTGGCAATGCCTTCCTGCTGACAGCAACTCTGACAGCCACCTTCATTGGTTGGATCGCCGCGATGACCGGTGGACTCTATTCCCCTCATTTGATTTGGCTTGGCGTCATCCCATTGGAAGTGGCTTTGGCAGGCAACAGTCGAATCATCAAGCAGGCATTGCTAATTTGCTTTGCTGCCATTGCCTGTCTCTTCGGTGTGCAGGAAGGGCAGCTGCTGAGCACATTGCAAATCACAAGCTCGGCTCAATCTTTCATTGGCAGCATGTCCATCATTCTTGCCATTCTCTATGCCGGATTGCTGGCAGTGCGCATAGAACATCTGCACCGCTTCAGAGTGTCCAGCCTTTCTGCCAAGGAACTGCATTATCGTTCGCTGGCCAATACCGTGTCTGACATGATCACGCGCCACGACCGGTCCGGCGATGTGACTTATGCCTCAGATGCCAGCTTCTCGTTGCTTGGCATGCCGCCAGAAGCGCTCTCCGGCAATAACCTGTTTCATCAAGTGCATATCCCTGATCGCCCGGCCTATTTGCGGGCCTTGTCCGATTGCATGAACCAGCCTGCTGATTGCAATGACCCGGTAACCGTGGAATTGCAGGTCATGCGCAAGGTGGACCCGGCCAATGCCAAAGAGGAAAGCGCCGCCGCTCCATCCCTTCTCTGGGTGGAAATGAAATGCTCTCCCAAGCGCGATGACACAGGTTACATTGTTGGTGTGATCGCCGTGTCCCGGGACATTTCCCAGCGCAAGAAAAACCAATTTGCTATGGAAGAAGCCCGTGCTGAGGCCGAAAAGGCCAATGAAGGAAAAATCCGGTTTCTGGCCAATGTGACGCATGAGTTGCGCACGCCACTGAACACCATCATCGGCTTTTCTGAAATTCTCTGTCATCCAGAACTGTCCTGCGACAATGAAGAGCGCAATCGCGAATATGCTGAGTTGATCCACAAGGGTGGCAACCATCTGTTGCAGTTGGTCAACAGCCTGCTCGATATGTCGCGGCTGGAATCTGGTAATTTCGAAGTCAACGCTCAGGCCTTTGACCTCAATGATCTGGTCATCGGTTGCAGCCGTATGATGCAGGCTGAAGCTAATCGTCGCGGTATCACCCTATACAGCCAGTGTGGCAACGATCTGCCCGACGTCAATCTAGATCCGCGTGCCTGCCGCCAGATCGTTTTGAACCTGTTGTCCAATGCTTTGAAATTCAGTGACAAGGGCGATCAGGTCTGTATCTCCGTAGGCCGCGTGCGGCCATCAGTGAAGGACAATATGACGGCAACCGAGCTGTTGATGATCAAGGTGAGTGACACGGGCATTGGCATCGATAAGAAAGACCTTCCCAATGTGGCGCAGCCGTTTGTTCAGGCGGAGAGCAGTCTGCAACGTCGCTTTGAAGGCGCAGGAATTGGCCTGTCGATCACCCGTGGTTTGGCTGAACTGCAGCATGGCTCCTTCCACATCAAGAGCGATTTGGGCAAAGGGACGACTGTTACCATCACCCTGCCGGTCGATATGGAAAAAGATACCGTCAAAGAAGCGACAAATTCGGTGGCCACATTGAAGGAGCACGTTGGGGATGGCGGCGAAAAGGCAGTCGCTCATAACGGAACAGTAAGCATTTCTGGTAAAAAGATCGCCTGATCTGCCAATGGAATATACGCATCGCCGGCTGGATGAATGGACCCGGCATAATCTTGGAACGAGGTTACAATCAGATGTCTGATACCTATGATACATATGAAGACTGGGAAGAGGAGGCCAAGAACAGCCCGCTAACCCTGGTTGGCATATTGGTATTGGCTCTCACCAGTTCCGCGATCATTGGCAATGCTCTCTACAATCAGCCGAAATCAGCCGAAAGAGACATGATGAAGCGCACGGTCAAGCAGACCAGCGCGCCTCAGATCACCGGCACCGTTGGATCATCCCAACTTGACGGGTCAGCAATCAGCAAGGATCACGCAGCCCTCACCCTTGCGGTGCAGCGCCAACTCACCATGGCGGGATACTATGTCGGTCCGCTTGATGGTATGGAAGGGGCCCAAACCCGCGAAGCCGTGGCGGCCTATCAGGATGCCAATGGAATGACCACCGACGGGCGCGTTACTATGGCCCTTTATGATGTCCTGACCGGACGCAAAGCCGCGCCACAGCGGACCAAAACCCCAGTGGTGGCGTTGCCGCAGCCGCAGAACGCGTCATCGGATGCGGTCAAGCTGGAGACCATGCCGAAATCCAAACCGCGTTCCATTAAGCTTGCCAATCAAACGGCTCGATCGAACCGAGTGGCTGTTCCGATGCCTGCGAAGCCGCAGCAGACCAGCCTGGCACGCGGTCCGGTTCCGCCGCAGTCTATTCCCGTCTCAACACACGATCCAATGCTGGCCAAGGTGCAGGAAGCCTTGAAGACTGTTGGCTATGTCAATCTGTCTGTAGATGGCCTGATGGGAGACCGCACCAGCACGGCCATCGCCGATTTCCAGCGCAATCGCGGTCACCCGGTCACCGGTAAGGTCAATGATCGGTTGTTGCAGGAACTGATGATCATGGGTTATCTGGATCTCGGATAGTCAGTTTCTTCCAACACAATCACCATATGGAGACGGTTTGCCGATGCGCATTACATCGGACTTGTGGGTCGCGGCCTATTTGCGCACCCGAAATGCCAAACACAAACCGTCAGTCCTGATGCGCCGGGGGGCTTCGGAGGCGGGCGCCATTTTTCTGCGCGTCGATCGCCTCGATGGAACCTTTGACCTTTACCAGCCAGCAAGTCAGTTTGCCTATCGCGACGAGCATATTGCCAGGGGAGAGCGCCTGTTTGAACCCTGCTTGCAAGGCGTCAACGTGTTTGATGTGATGGACAAAATCGAGGCTGAGGAAAAGTTCGACGGTGATTTCTGGTTGCTCGAAACCGAATGCCCTGAAGGCTCACACGATCTCATTCTGGCTGACGAGATGGACTGAGCAAAAAGAAAACGCCCTGCAAAGACAGGGCGTTTCTAAAAATTCCATTCTGATTGATCGCCTCTAGGCGCGATCTGCATCCGGAAGGCGACGCCCGAATTTCGGAGTAACCTTTGCTGCGGCCTTATCGTTGTCAACAAACCCTCGTTGTCGAGCCGACGCTGAGCCCTTGCCTTCATCATGGATGGTTTGATGTACAAAACCGGGCTTTCTCACTTCACCAAACAGGTCACGGACAATCCGCGCGGCAGCTGCGGGGTACAGCTGATGATAAAGCGTCATCAACTGGGCAACCTTGTCATAGCTGTGCGAGACGGCATCCGGTCCATGCAGAACCATTGAAAGCGTGCTGCCTTCATCAAGTCCGATATGATAGAGGAAAGCAACAAGCGCTTCACCGCCCGTATCACACAGCAATGCATTCATCTGCACACGGCTATGGCCTGATAGTGTGTGCAGCATCTCCGACAGCTCTATGCGGTCATTGCTGAAGCGCGCCATAACGAGTTGCTGCGCCGTTTCTTCATCAATCAAGGTGCGCTGGTTTCGGTTCTCGCCAGCCATCGCAGCTTCTGGCAATGTCTGGGCCATAACTTCTTGAAGCAAGGTCAGTCGGGTCTCCTGATCCAATGCATAAAAGCTTTCCGACATCCCGTCTTCAGGCCGTGTCACCCCTTGAATTTCACGCAAATGTGGCGCATGGGGCAATGGTGTCGTGGCTTCGACCTCTGTTGGGATTGCGACCGTTTCTGCTGGTGTGTCTTCCCTTGCAGTTGCAGGCATGTCCGCGGCCTTGAGGCTTTCATATTCCTCAACATCGACCACCCTGTGGGCGGACATCTCTGGCAGATCCGTCATGTTTTCTGCTGCATTTGCAGAGGGTGGTGTGGTATCGGCTGCCAACGCGGCTTTTTCTCTTGCCAATTGCTCAAGCACCACCTGCATAGGTGCAATTTCCACCTCGGACAAAGCGTAAGAGCGGCCATTTTCATGGATCGTAATGTCGATTGGCTCGACCAGATCAACATAAGGCGTCACTCGTTGAGACTGCCCAAGCAGAAGCTCCGTCGCCGATGGTAAATCAGGGGTCGCTTCGACCAGATTAAGATCATCAAGGGACATCACCCTTGGTGCGAAACCGGTATTGACGTCAGTGCGTGTTGGGACAACCTTGGCATCCCTGTCAGTTGCGGCCGGCTTTGGGGTAAAAGCAGGATCAAGCGGACGGGAGTTAATTCGAATATGTTTGTCCTTGATCGCCTCTGCTTTGGCAGGCACCGCTTCAGGGACGTCGTCCACCTTGTCCGGCTCAGCGTGCGAAGCTGCAGCTGTGGCCACCAGATCCTTTGCCGACTTGGCTGGTCCTAAGTCCGTTGCTTGCACCGTTTCGACAAAGCCTGCTGTGGCACGGGTGGCACTCTCCGAATCGAAGTCCCGGTTCAGCTTTTCCAACGCACTTAGCCAGTCATCTTCAGTGGCTGATGACAACTCAACCTTTTTCGCTGCGCTCGCAAGCAGCGCGTCCGCCAATGCGTCGCTGTCTGCACTTGTCCGTTTGCGTATTGTGAGGGTGATTTGCGGTTTGCGCTTTTCCTGATCCTGCAATGTCGCAGGCTCTGTCCCTGCAGGCATTGTCTTCTCACTCGACAGAGAAGTTGAATGGGTGTGTGCAACGCTTGCGGTGGCCACTGTGACGTCTTGGGATTGCTTTGCAACCGAACGCTCAGGCTCGACAGGAGCCGCATCATGCAGCAAGGGTGCTTCGGCGGCAGCTTCCATGTCCAAACCATCAGGGGTCCGGAAAGAAATCGTCGCGGTTCTCAAAACCGGGTCGATCACTTCCAGCGGAGGGATGGGGGCATTGGTTGAATCGAATGCGCCGATGGTGAAGCGCATCTGGTCCGCATCAACGCCAGCGGCACCCATCGAGTCTGCTTCCATCCGCGCCAAATCTTCATCCGCAAGGGAGGCAGCCAGCGCTTCGATGGCGTCATCATCCAGTGTAGACCAATCGACCTCACCCGCAGTGATGGCCTCGTCCTCTGCTTGAATCAGATCGCTCTCAGCCAGCGTCTTGGCCATGGCGTCAATGGCGTCCTCATTGACTGCTGACCAATCGACTTGGCCTGCGGCAAGCGCATCATGATCCATTTGCGCCGAATTTTCCTTGGCCAGCGATCCGGCCAGTGCCTCGATGGCTTCGTCATCGAGCATTTCCCAGTCATCGCCGCCGAGTTTTTCAAGCAGCGCAAAGTCGCTTTCATTCAGAAAGTCTTCGTTTCCAGACGCGGTTTCAGAGATTGGCGCTTCGGCATCCGTATCAATCTGAGCCTCCGGTGCCACGGGAGTATTGGGCTTCATCGGGGCGTCTTCTGCTTCTTCAAACAAGGAATCGAGTCTCTGTTGCAATGTATCCGGCTCATCAAGGGTCAAAGAGGCGTCAGAGAGATGATCAGACTGGACTTGGTCGGTGGTGACACCTTGTTCAACAGGGTCGATGGAATCCCCTGAAACGGACGTGGCGTCAAGGGCGTTCGGCTGATAGTGGGCATACCAATCCTGCTCCATAGAAGAGACCAGTGTGTCCAGAGTGTCGTTCGTCTTGTTCGTCATCGCCTGCTGTCCCGTCAAGCTGGGTTCGATCCTGCCTATGCGTTTAATTCGTTGTTTGAGCCCATCCGATAGCCCCGATAGATACGCCATATTGTGGTAAAGGCGCTCGGCAACCGCTGCTTCACCAAATGAGAGCAAGTGTGACACCAGCACTGGCGGCAAGTCGTGCCGATGGGCAATTGCTTGTCGCTCTGCCGCCGTTCCCTGCAATATCTGCGTTGTCAGTTCAGCTTCGCCCAAAATGGGCGAGTGTGCAAGTATTGGCATTGCTACGCGTTTGTCGTCACAACAAAGCAGCGTCAGAACGTCGAGCGGGATATGGTGCGATTTGCAAATGCGGCTGGAAACTTGAATGCGTTCTTCGAGTTGGGCTGAGTTATAGAAGCGATGAAACTCCGACGAAAAACGCGCCTGCGTCTTTGCATCAAACCGGCCCGCCGACAAATAAAGAGCGGTGACCGAGGACAAGCTGGTTCTTTCAGAGCTGGTCATTTATTTGACCCCTCAATAAATCGAAAGAACAGAGTGCGGCGACGCTTAACCGACATTCACTTGATCCTGAACGCTTGTAATGTGAAATAATCCAACGCGGCAATCGTGGTCTGCAAACTTTAAATTCTTGTTAACCATGATCAAGACTGGACAATTATCCACCAACCGAACCACAGATAAAACCAAACGCCAGACGCTCGACAATCGCGACTTGGAAACTTTGGGCTTCTGAGAAACAATCAAACCGTGCGATTCGATCCAATCGGTTAAGCAAGTATAACTTGGTTGGTCCCGGATCAACTATAGGCAAGAGAACCTGTTTGGTTGCAGCATTGATTAGTCAACACAAAATTGCTGGCAAAAGACAAAAGCCACTTGGACGCCTCACGGCAAACAGCATGATCATGATTGCCGTTTGTGCAGGCCTTGTTGGATGCACGTCGACGCAAGGAGATCTTGGCCGGCCAGCAAAGAATGGCTTCGCGGAAAGCTTGATGGAGCTGGGTGGAGAGGCACGGGCCAAGCTTTCAGGTGAGCTTTACTCTGACTTCAACCGTACGGATGAAGAAAAGCTGATGCGTGACAAGGCGTGGATTCTGATCCGCCCGCCGCACGCAAAGGATTGGGTATCGCCTAATTTGTGGAATCTCTTTTCCATTCGAGATGTGACGGTTCACGTTCTGACCGAAACCCAGAGGACGCGTCTGACCAAGGAAGTCGACAGCGCTTTTGAATCGAAAAACTACTATCGCGCCCTTCGAACCGAACAATATGCCTCCCACCATGTGCGATATGATCGGGTGATAACGGACATAAATCAGGACCGCGAGGCATTTGCTGGCTTCGTACCGGTGGCCGAACGGGTGCTGGAAATGGACCGGCAGCGGATGGCTGCCCTTAGCCGCCTGTCCGACATGGATCCCCGGCAACTGGAAGATGCCTATGCTCGCGTGGACGAAAATCGACGATTTATTGGCTGGGTCTGGCGGGCGCTGCAATATCGTATGCGCGCCTATGCCTATGCGATCAAGAGACTCGAAGTCGAAACCCCTTCGCCCAAGGTGGCGGATGCTAGCCGCGCTTTGAAACGTCTTGAAGAGGATTTCCAGCGTCAGAATGGGGCAATGGATGCCGCGCCGAACGATCCTGATGCCTCAGCAGAGCGACGGTCACGTTACAGCCGTCGCCAATGGGCCAAGGATGATCCCAATCTGGTGAAATAGGGAGCCGGATCGGATTTGGCACGGGTCGGTGCTGGTTACTGCCCGGCCTCGGTTTCCCAGAGTGGTTCACAAGACACAAGGCGCATTGCCTCGGTGAGGCGCGCACGTTCCTTTTCATCATCAACGAAGCCACGCAGCAGCAAAAGCCCCTTATCGTCGTTGGCTTGAATGACAATGGTCGTGTCGTCGATCAGATCACGGCGCTCGCTGAGCAGACGATATTGCCCCTTTGTGCCTAGGATCACATTGATATTCGGGCCAGACACTTCGTTTGTCAGGCTATATTGGCTGCGGCCATAGCGGTCGAGATAATTGAGGCTCCAGAAGTCGGTTTGCAGATCCCCTTTCATGGCGATCGGTGCACCCGAAATGTCGGTTCGGCAAAGACCATAGACAAAGGTCGGGTCGAGATCGTCCGACAAGGCAACCGCCTCATGAGGGTCGGAGATAACCAACACCCGGTGCATCGGACCCATGGTCAGAACCCGGTGCCAGATATCATTGATCGAATAATAGGGAAGGGCGAAAATGGTCCCGATGTGAATGAGCACACCGGTCAGGAGTGCCGCTGCCAGGACATAGAGAACGCGGATCATTGGCAACTCACCCATGCAATCTTTGGCAACTCGATTTCGCCCAATCCGACTCCCGTTGTCAGCGACGTCTGATAGAGTCGCAAAACCAGCGAGTAGGATCCCACCGGATTGGTCATCAACCAGTTGCCACCCATGGCATCGGGCCCGGTCGTTACCTCAAATTCCTGCCCACTCAGCCAAGCCACATTGCGGCTGTGAACGCTGTAGCGCAGAGAGGGATTGTCAATCAGCTCCCCCTTTTCTGTCAGGACGGAAAGGCTCCAAAGTCGCGCGGGTAGATGTCCTCCGCGGATGTCATACTGGCACGCACCATCAAGCGGCGTGCCGTCGTCATCGCTGGTGGCAACAAAAACCAGACCCTCTCCGGCACCCATTGGCACCGAGCCACGGCGGGCCTGATCGGCGATTGTGTAGGGATTGGCATCCGGTCCGATGGAGTTTGGCCAAGAACGCCAAGCCCCCACCTTGAGTTGCTCCAACTGATCGGCATTGTTGACCGCAAAGAAGGCGCTGCCTGTGCCCAGACCCGCCGCAACGACGATGAACAGAAGTATGTCCCTCAACAACAACACGCCATACGATCCTTGCAGCGCTCCGCGAATGTCATTCTGACCTGTAGATCAGAATCCTGTTTCATGCCCGGGCATTAACCCGGCAAGAGTTTCAGTTCACATCCGTACAGGGATTTGCCGAAAGGTCAATTGGTGATTGGGAATAATGCGCAAAAGACTACGTGCAATTCAAGAGTTTGTGCCCGAAAAGTGCAGGTGTGTCAGTTGTTTTTCCAGTTGGCCTGCAGGTCGATGAGGCCACTTTGCGTCGGGGACTTCATCGGGATCAGGCCACTGAGTTTTTGCCGTCCACCCACGAAGCTGCTGGCTTGAGGAGTTGGCGAAGACTTCAGCTTTTGCGCTTCAGTTGAGCGGAACAAGCCCGAAAGCGTGTCAAGTTGCTTGACCACATCGGGACTCAGACGCTGGTTGCCGCGCTTGGTCTTGAGATCCTTGATCCGCCCGCCAGCGGCTAGCTGAATGGCGCTGTTGTGCTTCTGTAGACTATCCGCGTCATCGACGAAAGGCAGGGGCTTCAAGGCAATCTGCTGATGGGCGGCGCTCATGATGGCCTGCCAGGTCATAGCTGGCAGGCGCCCGCCGGTATTGCCTCTATAGGCCGAGGAGTTGTTGTCATTGCCGAACCAGACAGCGGCAGAATAGTTTCCGGTGAAGCCACAGAACCAGGCATCCTTATAACCGGTTGTCGTACCCGTTTTGCCCGCTGCCCGAATGCCCGGCAATTGTGCCCGTCTCCCGGTGCCGCTTTCAACCACCGTGACCAGCATCTGATTCATTCGAGCAATGGCTTCTTCCGGGATCACCTGCTCGATCTTGACGTCACGCTTGCGATCAAAGATGACCCGGCCTTTGCTATCGAGCATCTGCAGCACGGCATGCGGTTCAGACTTTTTGCCACCATTGGCAAACACCGCATAGGCCGTTGCCATTTCCATGACCGTAACCTCGGCTGCCCCCAACGGCAACGAGCGGGTGATCAACAATTCGGACTTGATCCCCATCTTGTGTGCAGTCTCGACTATCTTGTCGCGGCCAATCGCCTGTGCCAGTCGAACCGGCACTGTGTTGATTGATCGTTTGAGGGCATTGGTCAGGGTGACCGGGCCGGCATAGCTGCGGCCATAGTTACGCACCGACCAGTCACCAATGGTCAGCGGAGCATCCTGAATGACGGATTTCGGTGTATAGCCATTCATCATGGCCGTCGTATAGACAAAGGGTTTGAAAGAAGAACCAGGTTGTCGTTTGGCATCGGTTGCGCGGTTGAACTGGCTCTTGCCATAATCGCGACCACCGACAATCGCCACCACGGCACCATTCGGCTCCATCAGGACGGCTGCACCTTCGGTTACACCAACCTGTTTGCCATTTTCACGCAAAACGCGCTTGACCGCCTGTTCTGACTGCTTCTGCAAGGTCATATCGATCGAGGTCTTGACGGTCAGAACCCGGTGCTGACTACCCGCCAGTCGTTTGACCTCGTCAAAGGCCCAATCAAGGAAATGATTTGGTGTTTCCGCGTCATTCTTGTCAATCGGTGTTGCTGGATCACGCAAGGCGCCAACGATCTGACCCTCTGTCATGAAGCCAGCCTGAACCATATTGATCAGCACTTCCTTGGCGCGGGCACGGGCCCGTGGCAAATTGACATGCGGGGCATATTTGGTCGGCGCTTTGAACAGGCCTGCCAGCATCGCCGATTCTGCCAAAGTCAGATCCTTGGCCGATTTGCCGAAATAGAATTCTGCCGCCGCCGCAATGCCGTAAGCGCCGCCACCCATATAGGCGCGGTCAAGATAAAGCTTGAGGATCTCTCGTTTCGTCAGATGGGTTTCCAGCCACAGAGACAAAAAGGCCTCATCGATTTTGCGTTTCAGTGTTCGTTCGTTGGTTAGGAAAATATTCTTAGCCAACTGTTGCGTAAGGGTCGAGCCGCCCTGAACCACGCCGCCTGCGCGGGCATTTTCGACCATCGCGCGGGCAAGACCGAAGAAATCGATGCCGAAATGTTCGAAGAATCTTCGGTCCTCGGTCGCAAGAACCGCCTTGATGAAATGGTCCGGCAGGTCCTGCAATTCAAAGGAATCATCCTGCAAAATACCGCGGGTGCCGATTTCATTGCCAAAGCGATCAAGGAAGGTAACGGCATAGTCTTCCTGAGCTGGCAAACCATTCTCGGTCAGCTCGAAATTCGAAATTGCAAGGGAAAGGGCGAAAATCGAGCCGAACACCGCCATCGTCAAGCCACCGGACAGGGCCTGAACCAGCCAGAATTTCCAGCCATTGACCGAGAAGCGGCGCATGAAGCTGTTGCTGGTGTCGATGAAGCGTCCCAGCATGCCCCAGAAGTGGTAGACAGCTGTATCGATCAGGGCATCAAACGCCAAAAGCTTGGTCTTAAGCTTGGTTTTTGTCCTATTTTGATACGGATCGCGCAACATTCGGGGCAACTTCACTGAGGTTTAAAAGTTTAGGTATGAGTTTTTTCATATTTGGGGGGTGCTGTGCAAGCCTGATGCCAAGCAAACGCAAAAGAAATCTCTCAAGTGGGAAATCAGACCCTAAAAGCCTTCCTCCCTTGACAGTCAAAGCAAAGCGGGCCAGTCATCAGAGCTGACCGAAAACAGGACTTTCATCCATGACAGATTCCAACGATTTCCTGACACCTGCATCCAAGGCCGACGCTGAGACCAAACCGTTCTGGCAGCGAAAAAGCCTGTCGGAAATGTCAAAAGCGGAATGGGAATCGCTTTGCGATGGCTGCGGCCGCTGCTGTTTGAACAAGCTTGAGGACTGGGACACTGGCGAGATCATCTGGACCAACATTGCCTGCACGTTGCTGGATGATCAGACCTGCCGCTGCAAGGATTATGACAACCGGCTGGAAACCGTGCCCGATTGCGTGCCACTGAATGTCGAGAAGGTGCAAAGTCTATCCTGGTTACCACCCACTTGCGCCTATCGCCTGCTCGATGAGGGCTTTGACCTTTATTGGTGGCATCCCTTGGTATCCCGCGATCCCGATAGCATCCATCAGGCTGGCATTTCGGTGCGCGACAAGGTGGTGTCAGAAGATGGAATGGCGGTAGAGGAATATGAGCAGCATGTGGTTTTTTGGCCCGGATTCGAAGACGACGAGCCACCAAAGCCACTCAAGTGAGTGATTGGTTGTATTTGTTTGAAAAGTAAAGTCTTGAAATTGCAAGATAAATTGATTACTCAATTTAAAAATACAACTTTAACGATTATTATTGTTGACATGCGAACGCAGGTCGTATAGACATTAGGTACAGTCGGAGAGGTGCGAGAGTTCACCACTCTGAGCTGTTTGGATTGCGTTGATCCGCAATCATTCGAACAACCGCGCCCCCTAGGTGCGGTTTTTTTGTGGCTACGCTCTGGATCTCCGGGACGGTGCTGAGCATGGCTCGCGCCGGACAGCGGGGCGGTGGGGCAAAGGGCGCTATATCAGGAACATGCATGAGCAAGAAGAGGTCGGACGAACGAGACTGGCAAGCCATTCGGCGTGCCTGGGAGGTTGGCGACAAGCCTGTGGCCCAGATTGCACAAGCATTTGGGGTTCATCGCGACACGATCTATCGGCGGGCAAAAGTCTGGCGGCAGGACGCAGCGGACCAGACATCTCAAAAGGAGACCCAAAAACAGCCAAGACGGGCCTCCGCACGAGGACAAAAGACAAAAGCCGCCAGCGCAGAGGCGCAGGACCATCTGACCATGGTACAGCGGCTGTTCAACGCGACGGACCAGCAGATCCGCCATCTCGAACAGCAGCATGAAAGCGGAGAGGCTGCGTTCGATGAAAAAGAAGCCCGTATGCTAGGCACCATTGCCCGAACGCTTGACAAAATCATGGATCTGACAAGTCAAAAACCCGCCGAGAGCGACGGGGATGGAGAGAGCGTCAAATCAAACAAAGCCGGAGACAAAGTCAATGAGCGAAGTGAAGAGCAACTCGATCTTGACCGCCTCCGCCAAGACCTTGCGCAGCGCCTTGATCGATTGCAGCAAAGCGGATCGGGCCCAATTTCTGGCGAGCCTGTCGATTGATGAACTCAATGCTTTACTGAGTGACTGGGAAATCTGGGCCCGGCCCGACCAACTGCCTCCCCAAGGCGACTGGACCACATGGCTGGTAATGGGAGGTCGAGGCGCTGGCAAAACCCGCACCGGGGCAGAATGGATCAAGGCGCTGGCATTGGGGCGCGCACCCTTTGCGTCCCAGCCCCATGGGCGCATTGCTCTGGTGGGGGAAACCCTGGGCGATGCACGCGAGGTGATGGTAGAGGGTGTTTCCGGCCTCTTGGCCATTCATACCAGAGACGAGCGGCCCACATGGCACGCGACGCGACGTCGGCTCGAATGGCCGAATGGCGCGATTGCCCAGACCTTCTCGGCGGAAGACCCGGAAAGCCTGCGCGGGCCGCAATTTGACGCCGCATGGGGCGACGAACTTGCCAAATGGCGTCAGGCAGACGCCACATGGGACATGTTGCAGTTTGGTTTGAGATTGGGGGAGCGCCCTCGTCAGATCGTCACGACCACACCACGCCCAACCGCTTTACTCAAGCGCCTTCTGAAGGACCCGCGCACCGTGACAAGCCATGCGCCGACCAAGGCCAACTTGGCCAATCTGGCACCTGGCTTTCTCGACACCATCGTCAGCCGCTATCAGGGCTCGCGTCTGGGGCGACAGGAACTTGATGGCGAATTGATCGAGGAACGGGCGGATGCGCTCTGGCAGCGTGAGCAGCTCGACCGTTTGCGCGTCGAGAGGCCACCGGACGCACTGGAGCGGGTCATCGTCGCGATTGACCCACCAGCCACGTCAACCAAGCAAGCCGATGCCTGTGGCATCGTCGCCGCAGGTCTCGATACAGCTGGTCATGCCTACATTCTAAAAGATGCCTCGGAAGGGCAACTCAGCCCAACCGCCTGGGCCAACAAAGCGATTGGCCTGTACAAGCGACTGCAGGCCGATTGTGTGCTGGCCGAAGTCAATCAAGGCGGGGAAATGGTCACGACCATTCTGGCCAATATCGATCCTAGCGTGCCTGTGCGCACGGTCCATGCAAGTCGGGGAAAGTATCTGCGTGCCGAACCGGTCTCTGCTCTTTATGAGCAGGGCAGGGTGCGCCATGTCGGCAATCTGTCAGAACTGGAAGACGAAATGTGTGACTTTGGCGTCAATGGCCTGTCCGATGGACGCAGTCCTGACCGGTTGGATGCCATGGTCTGGGCGGTCACCCATCTTTGCCTCACCGGGCAGGCTCAGCCAAAAGTCAGAACCATCTGAGCCATTTGAGGCTCGCCCAAGTCTGCCCTCTGCATCGATCCGGTCGATGGTGGAGAACAGCAAAATCCATTCAAACAAAAGGAAGCGCGCATGTTTCGCTGGACCTGGAAGGGGCCGGAGCGGTCCAACGCATCCAAAAGCCTCAATGCAATTGATCAAAGCGAAGACACAGTGGAAGCCAAAAGCTCCCGCACAGGGGCAATTGTCGCGATGCATCAAACCGGACGCCCCCGCTGGACGCCCCGCGATTATGGGGCGCTTGCGCAACAAGGTTTTGCCCGCAACCCGATCGTTTATCGCTCGATCCGGATGATCGCCGAAGCGGCTGCTTCGGTGCAGATCCTTTGCCAATGCGGCGACGAGCGGTTGAATGACCATCCAGTGCTCGCTCTCCTGCGTCGCCCCAATGAGGGCCAAGCGGGCGTCGATTGGCTTGAAATGGTGTTTGGCCATTTGCTCGTCTCGGGCAATGCCTATGTCGAAGCGGTCTATGGAGCCAGCGCCTTGCGCGAGTTGCATGCCCTGCGCCCGGACCGGATGAAGGTGATCCCCGGGGGCGATGGTTGGCCGGAAGCCTATGCCTATAGCGTCGGCAGCAGGACCGTTCGCTTTGTTCAGGAAACCGATAGCCAGCCGACCAACCCGATTTTGCATCTGACTTTGTTCCACCCCCATGATGACCATTATGGTCTCAGCCCTCTGGAAGCGGCGCAAACGAGCCTTGATGTTCACAATGCGGCTGCGGGCTGGAACAAGGCGTTGCTCGACAATTCCGCCCGTCCGTCCGGTGCGCTGGTCTATGCAGCCAATGAAGCAGGCAATCTGAGTGATGAACAATTTGAGCGCCTCAAACGCGAGTTGGAAGAAGGCTATCAGGGGGCGCTTAATGCCGGTCGCCCCTTACTGCTTGAAGGGGGGCTCGATTGGAAGAGCATGAGCATGTCGCCCCGCGACATGGACTTTATCGAGGCGAAAAACAGCGCTGCTCGCGAGATCGCTCTGGCCTTTGGCGTGCCGCCGATGCTGCTGGGGATCCCCGGCGACAACACCTATGCCAATTACGCCGAAGCAAACCGCGCATTCTGGCGCCAGACTGTCCTCCCACTCGCCACGCGATGCCTGCAATCCCTTGCCATCTGGCTGTCGCCCGCCTTTGACGCACCGTTTGATCTCAAAGTCGATCTCGATCAAATCTCCGCTCTGGCCAGCGAACGAGAAGCCCTTTGGCGGCGGGTCGGCGATGCATCCTTCCTGAGCGATGATGAAAAACGCGCCGCTGTTGGCTATGCCCCATCCGTGCCGGATCCGGAGACACGTGATCCCGAAGACGGCGAGGGAGGGTCATGATGTGGGCGATGCTTTGCAGATTTTTGCCAACAAAGGCGATCTGGCCCATGTGGCTCTCTTTCTCTGGGCCAGTGCTGCCAGTGCCTTGTTGGTTTGGAGCCTCAGAGAGCAGGCCGCGTCCAACCAGCGCTTTCAGGACTTCGTGGAGGAAGTGGCGCGGATTACCAGTCTGCTGGACCCATAAACCACAATCAAGTTCATCGCGCTGGTCTGTTCGCTCGCACCAGCATCGGGAAGTCTTCGCCCAGTTTGCTGAGCGTCTGCACGCCCATCTGAGCAAGCCTCCGGTTGCACGCGCCCGATTCATGGTGATCGGTTGATTCAAGAAACGCATGTAACGATTTGAATTCACTTAAAAAGGATGATCAATGAATCGTCATCATTCCCAACTTCGCGAAAAGAAAGCCATTGCCGTCTCTCTGGATCAGGTCGACGAAAAGGGGCTTTTTGAAGGCTATGCCTGCCTGTTTGGCAAGGAAGATCTTGGCCGCGACATCATCCGCAAAGGCGCTTTTCGAGAGAGCCTGTCCAAACGCGGCATCGGTGGCGTCAAGCTGCTCTATCAGCATGATCCAGCCCAGCCAATCGGCCACTGGAAGACCATCCGCGAGGATGAACGGGGGCTGTTTGTGCGGGGGCAATTGGCGCTCGATGTCGGGAAGGCGCAAGAAGTCCACGCCATGATGCAGGCGGGCATTCTTGACGGTCTCTCCATCGGCTTTCGCACCCTCAAGGGACGCAAGGACCCCAAATCCGGCGCGCGGCATTTGCTCGCGCTTGATCTTTGGGAAATCTCCGTCGTCACCTTTCCCATGCAGCCGGATGCGCGGATATCTTCCGTCAAATCCGGCTTTCCTGACGGAGCCCCCGCCCATGGCCCCTTCAGCAAACGCGCCTTGGAACGAAAACTCATGCAGGACGCGGGGTTGTCTCGTTCCCAGACCCGGGCGCTTCTGGCGCACGGCTTTTCCGGTCTCACAGGCAAGCAGGACGCTGTCTCCACCGGTTATCCATCCCAGCTGACCCAACTGCATCGGCTGACGCTCTCCATGCACAAGGCCACCCGTAGTCTCCTCAGCTGATCAATCAACCTATTTGAAAAGAGGGATACCCAATGGATCATTCCATTCTGCCCGCTCCTGAAACCAAATCGCTGGGTGATGCCGATCTCGGCTCTGCCTTTGATGAGTTCCTGCGCTCCTTTGAAGCCTTCAAGGACGCCAATGACGAGCGTCTTGATCAGATCGAAAAACGCTCCGTCGATGTGCTGACCGAAAGCAAGGTAAACCGCATTTCGAAGTCCCTTGACGATCAGCAGGCCGCCCTTGACGGCCTGCTGCTGAAATCCCGCCGTCCGGGCCTTGGGGGCAATACGCGTTTGGCTGGTGCGGAGACAATCCACTCCATGGAACACAAAACCGCCTTTGATCGCTATATCCGTTCTGGTGTTGAGCAGGATCTGCGTCAGCTCGAAGCAAAGGCCATGGCGACGACGTCCGATCCGGATGGCGGCTATTTGGTGCCTGATCAGATCGAAGCCGAAGTCGGCAAACGTCTGGCGGCCATTTCGCCCATTCGCGCCATCGCCGATGTACGGGAAGTCTCCGGCTCGGTGCTGAAAAAGCCATTCGCCATCAGCGGCCCAGCGGTCGGTTGGGTGGGGGAAACCGCTTCCCGCCCGCAGACTGACGCCTCCACCCTGTCGGAACTGGCATTCCCAACCATGGAACTCTATGCAATGCCAGCAGCCACCCCAAGCCTGCTGGATGACGGGGCGATCAATATTGAAGAATGGATCGCGGCCGAAGTGGAGGCAGCCTTTGCCCAGCAGGAAGGCGCAGCCTTCGTCAATGGCGATGGCGTCAACAAACCAAAAGGCTTCATGGCCGAAACGAGCGTCGATGAAGCCTCCTGGAGCTGGGGCAATCTGGGCCATATCAAGACTGGTGCCGCCGGGGCCTTTGCCAGTTCCGATCCGGGTGATGCCCTGATCGAGCTGATCTATAGCCTCAAGGCGGGCTATCGCCAGAATGCCCAATTTGTGATGAACCGCCGCACGCAGGCCACCATCCGCAAACTGAAAGACTCGGACGGCAATTATCTCTGGCAGCCGCCAGCGGGCGTTGGTGCCAAGGCGTCTCTGCTCAACTTCGCCATCACCGAAGCGGAAGACATGCCGGACATCGCCGCCAGCTCCAATGCAGTCGCTTTTGGCGATTTCAAACGTGGCTATCTGATTGTCGACCGCCTTGGCCTGCGGATCCTGCGCGATCCATTCTCCGCCAAGCCTTACGTCCTCTTCTACACCACCAAGCGTGTGGGCGGTGGCGTACAGGATTTTGACGCGATCAAATTGCTCAATTTCGCAGCCTGATCCTCCCCGTAGGGGCGGCTTGCCGCCCCTCAACTGGGCCTCTGTTCCTTCCATACTTGAAAAGGGCAGGGGCTTCTTTTTGCCAATATCCAACCAAATCACGGAGGAGATCCGGCATGTCGGCGACTTTATTGACACCACCCCAGATCGAGCCCGTCAGCCTGTCTGACATCAAGGCCTATCTGAAGATCGACCATAGCGAGGAAGACGATTTGCTGCGTGCTTTCCTCACCAGTGCGCGCATCCACCTGGAACAGTTGATCGGCCAGCATCTGATCACCCAGACCTGGCGGGTTATTCTTGATTGTCCGTTCGAGCGTGTGATGAGCCTGCCTGTCGCCCCGCTTGGCGCCATTCTCAGTGCCGCTTTCCTGTCTTCCGATGGTGTTTTGGTGGATTTGGGCAGCGAAGCTTTTTGCATCAACCAACCAAGCGGCCCGGCAACCATTCGCGCCATTGGCGGTCAAGTGGCCTTGGCTGGCTATCGCCTGCAACTCGATGTCGAAACCGGCTTCGGTGCAACGGCAGAAGAGGTGCCCGCGCCCTTGCTGCAAGCCATCCGGATGATCACCGCCGAATGGTATGAACGCCGCCTGATTGCCGATCCCGGCTCTTTGCCCGCACTCTCCAAGGCACTTGCCCCATTGATCGCGCCCTATCGCGCTGTAAGGCTGTGAGGGATGCCATGACCGAGACAAACGCCACTTCCTTCGCCTTTGATCCGTCAGCCTTGCGTCATCGGATCTGCCTCAAAAAGCCAGCTGAGCCTAATGCAGACTGGCAAACACCTGAAAGCCTTGAGACCATTGCCACAGTTTGGGCTGGCATCCTGTCCGCGCAGTCGAGGCAAAATCTGGCCGCAGACCAAATCGACAATGCTGAAGAGATCAGCTTTGTGATGCGGTATCGCAGCGATCTCGATGGCATTGCGCATGTCGAAGAAGGAGGGCAAAGCTATGCGCTCCAATCCATGCATGACCCGGATCACCGCAAGAACTGGCTGATCCTTAAAGTGCGAAGCGAGATTGGTCATGGTCTCTAGCGCCCAAGCCATCAAACAACTGACGCAAAGACTTCTTGCCAAATGCGCGCCGCACCTGATGGGCGACATGCTGGCTGAGGCCGAACGCGCGGGGCTGACTCTGACGTCTGAATTGGAGCAAAGAGAGGAGAGGGCAAAAATCACCCTGTCAGGGTCCGATTTGCTAACCCACCACTATGGCACACCGGATGTGCCCGCAGACCATTCGATCACCCGTATTCTCACCGCATCCGCCAACAACAGGAGGCGTTCGCCATGACTCTTGCAGCCGCGCAACTGGAAACAGCCACTCATGCGTGCCTCATTGCAGACACAAGTCTGACCGACTTGCTCGGTGGCGCCAAGATTTACGCCCAAGCGCCCCGCAAAAGCGCCTTTCCCTATGTCACTCTCGCAGTAGCTCTGTCGCGAGATTGGAGCACCGGAACTGATGATGGGGAAGACCATCGCCTGATCCTTACGGTTTGGGCGGCGATTGATCGTCGTGGGCAACTGACGGCAATATTGGATAGGCTCTCAATCCTGATGCAAAGGGAAAACCTGACCCTTCCAAACCACCATCTGGTCAATCTGCATCACCAAAGCAGCGAAATCCGTGCCGACCCGCGCAATGGCGCTTTGCAAGCTCTGCTGCAAATGCGTGCAGTGACTGAACCGAACGCCAATTGATGTCCCTCTCACCCAATTCTGGAGATTTTTCATGACTGCACAACGCGGTAAAGACCTCTTGCTCAAAGTGCGCAACGAAGCCGACAGCGCCTTTGTCACCGTCGCGGGCCTGCGGGCGCGCAGCCTATCCTTCAATGCCGAAAGCGTCGACATCACCCACACGGAATCCGCAGGGCAATGGCGCGAATTGCTCTCCGGTGGCGGCATGCGGCGGGCAAGCCTGTCTGGCAGTGGCCTGTTCAAGGATGGCGAAAGCGATGATCGTTTGCGGTCTTTGTTTTTCTCAGGCGAAACGGTCCAGTGGCAGGTCATCATCCCAGACTTTGGCACATTGGAAGGGCCATTCCAGATTTCAGCACTCGAATATTCCGGCCAGCATGACAATGAACTGACCTTCGAGATCGCCATGGAATCCGCTGGTGCCCTCAGCTTCACAGCGCTTTAGGGGGAGCAAGGAAATTGGCAAACAAAAGACGCGGAGAGATTGATCTCACCCTCGATGGTAAGACGTATCCTCTTTGCCTGACCTTCGGGGCCTTGGCCGAATTGGAAGACAAGATGGGACTTGCCAATATCGGTGAATTGGCGGGCCGTTTTTCCAATGGACAGGTCCGCAGCGCGGATCTTATCAGGATTTTGGGCGTGGCCTTGCGTGGGGGCGGCAACGATGTCTCTGATCGACAAGCCGCCTCAATGCGTTGCGAGGGAGGGGCGGGTGCTTTGGCGGTGGCACTGGTAGAGCTGTTGCAACTCACCTTTAACCCGGAACCAAGCCCCCCAAAAACACCATGAGGGGAGCAGAAAGCCAGCATACGGGTGTCGCAGAAGTGGCTTTTCCGTGGACCTTATATTCTGCCATTGCCTTGCGGGGGCTTTGTTGGACGCCAGAGATCTTCTGGCAATCCACCCCGCGGGAAGTGTGTATGGCATTCGCGGTGAATCAGCAGATTTCGCCTCCCTTTGATCGCGCGACCCTTGATCAGTTGCAACAAGCTTTCCCCGATGAGGGGCAGTCCCAACAGTTTTGACGAAAAGAGGAAATGACATGTCCGCAGAAGTCGTGGAAACAGCGGTCATCGAAGTGGAAGCCGATCTCAAGTCCTTCACCAGGGATCTCAACGCCGCCAAAAAGCAGGCCGATATGCTGGGTGACAAGGTTGGCGATGCGATGGCTGATGCCCTGATCGGTGGCCGTAGTCTTGAACAGATTTTTCGAAATCTCGCACTGGATGTCAGTAAGGGCTTTTTGACAGCAGGCATTGCCCCTTTGCGGGAGTTGGTCTCGGGCGGCGTTTCAAATCTTGCGCAAGGCTTTCTTTCTTCCTTGCTGGGTACGTCCGCATCACAGGGCATCGTCGGCGGCATGACACCCTTTGCAACAGGCGGCGTGGTCAATGGGCCGACTTTGTTCCCTATGGGGGCAGGGGCGGGCCTGATGGGAGAAGCGGGCCCTGAAGCCATTTTGCCGTTGCAACGAGGGCCCGATGGTCGCCTCGGCGTCTCTACCGGATCTGGCCAGAGCGCAGCGGTTTCCATCGTGATGAATATAACCACACCGGATGCGCATTCCTTTGCCAAATCGGAAAATCAGATAGCAACAAAATTAGCCCGCGCCGTCGGACGGGGACGGCGCGGGCTTTAACAAGCTGGTGCAAGACGAGGAGGGGCTCGATCACCAACCAACTGACAGGAGAAAAAGACATCTCTTACTCCTTTCAATCAGCCCCCGGCGCTTCATGGAAAGAGTGAACTGTGCAGTAAGTACACTATTTCATGCGACCAACTAACTCACCTTGATCAAGATCAAGCAAAGCGTGGAAACAAACTGGACCGACCGTCTAGGCACGCGGAGTCTGCAGTTTTACGCGTCTTTTTGTCAGCCTGCGCGTTAGCACCTGAGAGGGAAAATGCCTCTCTGGTGAAGGCGATCTTCTATGTTTATCTCCTTAGACCGGATCATCAAAAATGAACGGATTTCATGAAACTCTCTTCCCCTTGCATGTAGGCTTTGGCGCTTCGGGCGGGCCGATGCGCAAGACCGACATTGCGGCTCTGGTCTCAGGCTTTGAGGAGCGCAATGCCAGATGGGCCAACTCCAGACGCAGCTATGATGCCGGCACCGGTTTGAGGTCCCTGCGCGATCTGCAAACGGTGCTCTCCTTCTTCGAAGAAAGGCGAGGGCGGCTTTATGGCTTCCGGTTTCGCGATCCCCTGGATCATGCCTCCTGTCCCATTGGTCAGCAGCCGCAGGCAAGCGATCAGTCTCTGGGCTTGGGAGATGGTGAAACGGTCAGTTTCCATTTGACTAAGACCTATGGTGGCTTGCATGTCCCCTATCAACGCAAAATTACCAAGCCAGTGGCCGGTTCGGTGCTCATCGCGGTGGATGGCGCTGCGGTCAACGATGTCGCAATCGATGAAGCAACGGGGGTGGTCACCTTTGCCACCCCGCCATACGCAGGCAGCTCGCTGACAGCAGGGTTTCAGTTTGATGTTCCGGTCCGCTTCGACACCGACCAACTGGAATTCTCACTCAGTGGCTTTGAAGCCGGCGACATCCCGTCTGTGCCCTTGATGGAGATCCGCCTATGAAAAGCCTAACCCCTGACCTCGCTGCCCACTTGCAAACGGGAGCGACGACGCTCGCCACCTGCTGGATTCTCAAACGCACCGACGGCTTCACGCTTGGTTTTACCGATCATGATGAGCCTCTGACCCTGGAAGAGGTAACGTGCGAACCTGCTACCGGCATGACAGGCTCCGAAATGCGCCAAAGCCACGGCTTTGCCAGCGATGATCAGGACATCAGTGGCATTCTGTCATCAAGTGCAATTTCGGAAACCGATTTGATCTCCGGCCGCTATGACGGCGCGACTATCGAGACATGGCGGCTCAATTGGCAGTCGCCGGAGCAAAAACTGCACTTGCGCACCGGCTATCTGGGCGAAGTGAAACGCACAGAAACTAGCTTTCAAGCGGAAATTCGCGGGCTCTCAGTGGCGATGGAGCAGGAGCAGGGCCGGATCTATCAATATGGCTGTGATGCCACCTGTGGCGATCTGCGCTGCGGTCTCGATTTGACAAGGCCGGATTTGCATTTTGATGGCACCATAATTGCCACATCCAGCCAAACAAATTTGACCGTCAATTTCACCAACCGCCCCTCTGCTGGTCGCCTCGATCTCGGTCAGATGACGCTCTTGTCCGGTGAGGCTGAGGGCATGGTGTTTGACATCATGAGCCACAACCATGCCGAAGAGCACGATCAGTTGGAGCTTTGGTTGCCACTTCATGGCGATGTGGCTCCCGGTGATCAAGTTCTTGTCCAGGTGGGCTGCGACAAGAGCTTTGCGACCTGCCGCGATATCTATGCCAATCAGCAGAATTTCCGTGGCTTTCCGCACATTCCGGGAAATGACTTTGTGCTGAGTGCCCCTGATCAGCATCAGGTCAGGGACGGTTCTACCCTGATGAAGGAATGAGATTATGAAGGCGCGATCTGAAATCGCAATTGGGGTTGAGGATATTTTGTCCGAAGCGCTGAGCTGGGAAGGTACCCCTTACCGTCATCAGGCCAGTTGCAAGGGCTTTGGTTGTGATTGCCTCGGGCTCGTGCGCGGTGTCTACAGTGCCTTCTGGCCGAATGATACGCCTATCCCCACCTACAATCCGGGATGGGCAGATGCTGGCGGCACTGAAACACTGGCAGAAGGGGCGGCTCGATATCTCGTCTCCAAGCGGCTCGAAGATCGAAGCCCCGGTGATGTGTTGTTGTTCCGCTATCGGTCCGAGTTCCCCGCCAAACATGCGGGCATATTGCTCACTGGGAACCAGTTTCTGCATGCTCACCACAATAGTGCCGTTTGCCGTGCTTCCCTGTCCGACTGGTGGGAGAGACGCATCGCCTATGCTTTCGCCTTTCCCCTGTCTCTGGCGAGACAAACCAACAAGAGGGAGATACATCCATGACAACGCTGGTTTTGCGCACTGCTGGCAGTGTGATCGGTGGCTCGTTGCTCGGGCCACTCGGTGCAGCCATTGGGGGGGCTTTGGGAGCGAGTGCTGGCTATGCCCTAGACCAGTCTCTCTTTGGTGCTGGCTCTCGTTCGGCTGAAGGTCCGCGCCTGTCTGATCTGGAGGTCCAGACGTCCACCGAAGGTGCCCCGATCACACGGCTTTATGGCCGGGCAAGGCTCAATGGTCAGATTATTTGGGCAACCAACTTCACCGAAACGGTTACGCGTCGTGAGCAGCGCACCGGCGCGGCCAAAGGCGGCATGTCTGGAGGTTCCGTCGAACAGACAACCTACAGCTATTATGCCAACTTTGCCGTCGGCCTGTGCGAAGGTGAGATCGCCTATGTCGGTCGCATCTGGGCCAATGGCACCGAGTTGGACCTCAAGGACATTGCCTACCGGGTCTATCGAGGAGATGAAGACCAGTTGCCAGACAGCCTGATCGAAGCCAAACAGGGGGCTGGCAATGTGCCCGCCTACAAGGGGCTTGCTTATGTGGTGTTCGAAGATTTGCCGCTCGGCGCCTTTGGCAACCGCATCCCGCAATTGAGCTTTGAGGTGGTGCGCCCGGTCGGCAAGCTGGAAACACAGATCCGTTCGATGGTTATGATACCCGGCGCGACCGAGTTTGGCTATGACGCGTCCGAGGTGACCCGAAAAAACGGGGAAGGGGAATGGACGAGCGAAAACCGACATACCTCTGAACCGTTGACCGATTTTGAGACCTCGCTCGATCATCTTTGCACCCTGTGCCCCAATCTGGAACGAATAGCGTTGGTGGTCAGCTGGTTCGGCTCGGATTTGCGTGCGAGTCATTGTGCAATCAGACCGGCAGTAGAAGAGTCTGGCAAAGTAACCAAAGGTGCCACATGGTCCGTCGCAGGCCTGACAAGAGGCACCGCACCGGTGGTAAGCGAAAGCGATGGCCATCCTGCCTACGGCGGAACACCATCCGATGACAGCGTCAAGCACGCCATTGCCGCTATCCGGATGCGTGGGTTGGAAGTGGTTCTCTATCCTTTCGTGATGATGGATGTTCCAACCGACAATGTGCTTGTCGATCCATATGGAAATGTGAAACAGGCTCCCTATCCATGGCGAGGACGGATTACCTGCTTTCCCGGTCCGGGTCAGCCAAACAGTGCCGACAAAACCGATGAGGTGGACGCGCAAATCGCTCAGTTCGCCACTTTGCAAGACTGGAGCTATGCTCGTTTCATCCACCATTATGCCCAGCTCGCAGCTGATGCTGGTGGTGTCGATGCTTTTCTTATTGGCTCGGAGTTGCGCGGATTGACGTGGTTGCGCAATGCACAATCCGACTATCCCTTCGTGAATGTGCTCAAAACCCTCGCCGCCGAGGTGAAGAGCATTCTGGGCTCGGACTGTCTTCTGACATATGCTGCTGACTGGAGTGAGTATTTTGGCCACCAGCCTGTCAATGAACTCGGCGATGTTCACTATCATCTCGACCCTCTTTGGAGTGATGACAATATCGATGCCATTGGGATCGACAATTATATGCCTCTGTCTGACTGGCGGGCTGGCGACAGTCATCTCGACGCGGCCATGTCTGACAATGGTCTTGATGAAGCCTATCTCCAAAGCAACATTGCCGGTGGTGAAGGCTATGACTGGTACTATGCCAGCGAGGAGGACCGCCAGTCACAGGTCAGAACGTCGATTGCAGATGGGTTGGCAGGCAAAGATTGGGTCTATCGCTACAAGGATTTGGTGAGTTGGTGGCAAAATACGCATCATGACCGACTGAATAGGCAGGAAAGCGAAACCGCAACAGCTTGGGTGCCGCAATCAAAACCGATCTGGTTTACCGAGCTCGGCTGCCCAGCCGTCCATTTGGGACCGAATGAGCCCAACCGATTCCCGGATCCCAAGTCGGTAGAGAGTGGACTGCCACACCATTCTGTCGGTGCTCGGGATGATAGCGCTCAAAGAGCGATGCTTCAGGCTTGCCACTCCTATTGGTCGAACAACGAAGCGCACAGCAATCCCGTGTCTGCGCATTACGGCGGACCGATGGTCGATCCAGATCGGATCCATCTGTGGGCATGGGATGCTCGCCCATTTCCGGCCTTTCCTCTGAGTCGGGAAACATGGGCAGACAGCGAGAGTTGGAACAAAGGTCACTGGCTTAATGGGCGCTTGGGGAGCGCCAGTTTGAATGGCGTGATCAACACCTTGCTCAAGGACTTTTCCCTGCCGATGACAACCATCTCGGCGACCTTGCCAGTGATTGATGGCTTCGTTGTGGATCGCCCCATGTCGGCCCGATCCGCTTTGGAAGGAATGTGCAGTCTATTTGGGTTGAGCATGACAACGGCCAATGACCAACTGGCATTTCACCCCATTCAGTCGGTGTCTTGTACCAGCCTGACAACTGAAAATCTGGCTGAGAGCGAAGATACACCTCATATTCTCAAGCAGGCCGAAGCTTGGGAAAGTGAAGCCGCTGCCGTGTCGGTTGGATTCAAGGAGGTGTTTCTTGACTATCGCCAGTCTGTGGCGCGCTTTGCCCAGCCTGCAGCTCGGTCGCAACGAGAGGTCAATCAATCAACATCCATCCTGTCGACACAACCTGTCATGATGAATGCTGCAAGAAACTGGCTGCGGGAGCAAAACCATGCTCGGCACTCCATTCAGTTTTCATTGCCACCTTCACAAATCGCGTTAGAGGTGGGTGATGCCATCACGTTTGATATGGACGGAAGTCCACAACGCTATCGGATCGTAGAAATCGAGGATGGCGCTTTGCGCCAGATACAGGCAACCCGACTTGCACCACGCAATGCTGCCCCGATCGCCACTCGGAGCAGAGCATCTCAACATCTTAGTCATTCGACAATGCTGCCGATTATGGAAGTCCTTCATTTGCCGCTTCTTCCCGGCCAGAGTCAAAAGCCATACGCACCCTATCTCGCGGTTTATGCCAAACCATGGCAAGGGGCAGTCGCTCTTTATCAGGGAGACAGCACTACAGGATTTTCCTTTCGCCAAACCCTTGAAGTGCCGGCAATCATGGGAAATTTGCTGTCAGATCTAAAGCCCGCTTTGCCCAATGTCTGGGATCACGGAAGCCAGCTTAGAGTGAAGATTTACAACGGTAGCTTGGCCAGCATTCAACCCGAAGCTGTCTTGTCCGGAGGCAACGCTGCGGCCATTAGGGCGCAAGATGGCTCATGCGAAGTCTTGCAATTCACCAATGCGGAACTGACCGGCGATGACAGCTGGCTCCTGACTGGCCTGTTGCGTGGTCAATTGGGTACGGAAGAAGCCGCAAAATTGGGGGCCGTCACAGGTGCGTCCTTTGTTTTGCTCGATGAGGCCGTTTTGCCATTGGAAAGCTCGGAGCGGGATTTAGGCAAATCCCTAAACCTTCGCATGGTGCGAAGCGGGCAACTGATCAATGCAGCTGATACCAGCGACCAGATGATCGACATGACTGGACGCGGAATGCTGCCTTTGTCGCCTGTTCATTTGCGCCTGACGTCTGAGGAAGGGGGCGGGTTGCACTTCAGATGGCTTCGCAGGGATCGTTTGGGGGCTGACAGTTGGACTGGTGCAACCATTCCTCTGAACGAAGACACTGAGAGCTATCAGCTTCGTATTCTACATCCTCTGACAGAGCAACTGGTGCGAGAGGAGATCGTTACTCAACCCGAATGGCTCTACACCTTGCCAGTCCGACAGGCCGACGGAATAAGCGAAACTGATCATCTGATCATCGAGATCCGGCAGATCGGTCGCACAATCGGGGCTGGAGCCAAACTGTCCAGACGCATTGATCTGGAGACCCTCGGGATTTCAGACAGTGCCCCGAACTAACTTCCTATCTTTTTGCCATCAACAAACTGAGGAGATTATTCATGATCTATTCTTCCAACACCAAGCCTTCTTGGGAATCCAAGATCAACTGGACCCAGATTATTGCGGTCTTGGCAATGGGATTGGCCATGTTCGGCATTGATCTTGAGCCAGATCTGCAGGAGCGTCTTGCGGTTGCTCTCTCGAGTATTGCTGCGGCGGTGACAATTATTTGGCGCACCTGGTTCACAACAAAAACACTCATCTAGTCGCCACCGTCTCAAAACTTCGATTGACAGAACCTGCCTCCGCAACAGATGCGGGGCTGCACCATTTGGGAGATCTCGCAATGCTGGTCCTGAAGCAACTCTGGAAACTGGTTCTTCTTCTGCTGGATTTTTGGTCACTATTAAGAGTTGTTGATCGAAGCCCGAGCCCAAAAGGGGTGACTTTGAAAAGAGACTTCAATCATGCCTATCGCAGCAAATGGCCACATTCAGCAAAAAAAACAGAAGCTGGGCACAAGATTAATGGGGCTGACCAGTCTGTTGATGCTGACAGCCTGCACAACACCGATGGCTATCGGCGGGATTGATCCGACCAAACAGACTGCTTCGCTATCCGCCCTGACTGATGTCGATGTGGAGCCTCAGGCCATTTCGTGCTTGCTGTTTGACCCAATCCTCTGGTCAGTCGACGATACCGCGCCAACTATTCTCCAAATCAAACAACACAATCGCAAACTTTCGCTCTATTGCGAAACTTCGGATGAATGATTGTCATTTCTGACTGGGCCAAAAGATGAATGGAGTAACGCGCGCATATTCATGTTCAGTTCAGTGATCATTGACTAAATTGCCCTTATGAAAATTCGGACCATCATCTCTTTTCTGCTGTTGCTGGTCTCGCTGTGGGTCATTCTTCTGAGTTTTTCAGACACAGCAAAGGCTGCGGACTGTCTGTCAGCGCAGGAGACCCGTCAGGCGATCAACAGCGGACAGGCGCGCCACGTGGCCGGAATCTCGGCCGCGGTAAGCCGTGCTGCGCGAGGAGATGTCATCAATGTCAAACTTTGTAGAGGGGGCCGCGGACTGGTTTACCAGCTCGTCACGTTGTCACGTCAAGGCGCAGTCACCCGGTTTGTGATTGACGCCAAGTCGGGAGCAATCCTCTCAAAGGGCGGCTCGTGATGGGCAGCAACTGGTTCGTTTAGGTGGATGGCAAGATTGAAGACTGAGTTTTGGGGGTGCAAATGCGTGTGTTGGTTGTTGAAGATGAAGAAGCTCTGAATCGGCAGTTGAAAGAGGAGCTTGAAGAAAATGGCTATGTTGTGGATGTCGCCTTTGACGGAGAGGAAGGACACTTTCTTGGTGATATGGAAACCTATGACGCAGTGATCCTTGATATCGGATTGCCGAAAATGGATGGCATCAGCGTTCTGGAAGACTGGCGCAGGAATGATCGCAACATGCCGGTGCTTATTCTGACAGCCCGTGACCGTTGGAGTGACAAGGTGCAGGGCATAGATGCCGGTGCAGACGATTATGTTGCAAAGCCATTCCACATGGAGGAAGTGATTGCTCGTGTCCGGGCTCTTGTCCGGCGCTCTGCAGGGCTTGCGTCGAACGAGATCCATTGTGGTCCCATTCGTCTCGATACAAGGTCTGGGCGCGTGACGGTGGATGGTAGCTCGGTCAAATTGACCTCGCATGAATATCGTCTGCTTTCCTATTTGATGCATCATCAGGGTAAGATCATCTCCCGGACCGAGTTGGTCGAGCATTTGTATGATCAGGATTTTGATCGGGATTCCAACACCATCGAAGTCTTTATCGGCCGTTTGAGGAAAAAGCTCGGCGTAGATGCCATTCAGACCGTTCGTGGTCTGGGGTATAACTTGGTCGTTCCGGGTCGATAAGTTCCATGAAGTCCATCACGCGATATTTGCTGATCAATGCCTCCATCTGGGCCATCATCGTTGCTTTTGCATCGGGGTTGCTGCTGTCGGAAATGTTCCGCTCATCAGCCCTGCAAGCTTTTGATGAGCAACTTGATATCGTGTTGAAAGTTCTGGTTGGCGATCTTGCTGGGCAGGGAGTGGACGATACCGCGCTGGCCCCTCCCACAATCGTCGGAGAACCACGCTTTGGGCTTCCTTTGTCGGGTTGGTACTGGACTGTTAGTCGCGCGGGAAGTGAAGAGATTTTGCTCGCATCAGAATCCCTCGTCGGTGGCTCCTTCTCCATCTCTCAAGATACAATCACCAGCCTGACTGATGCGTTGGGCGCAAGTGCTCAGGGGCAGGGGCCGAACGGTGAGCGGATCCGAATCCTGCAACGTGAAATCTCCTTTGCGGAAGGCAACAAACTGATTGTGCGCGTGACAGGCAATCTCGAAACCCTTGAAGAGCGGGTATCATCCTTCCAGGCTCGCGCCTGGACGATCATGGCCCTGTTCGGTGCTATTCTGCTGGCGGTTTCCACTTTCCTTGCAAGAATGGCCTTACGCCCTCTGAACCAAATGAGCGAACAGGTAAGAAAAGTTGCTGAAGGCGAAGCCGAGTCTATCGAAGGTAGCTATCCCGTTGAGATCGCGGGCCTCGTGAATGAAGCCAATCTGCTGATCGAATCGAACAAGGAAACACTCGAACGCGCACGCACGCAGGTTGGCAATCTGGCCCATGCATTGAAAACACCACTATCTGTCATCGCCAATGAAGCGCGAAAAGTCGACAACAGTCATGCGGACCTGATTCAGACCCAGAGTGACTTGATGAAGGACCAAATCCAACTCTACCTCGAACGCGCGCGTATTGCTGCCCGCCGAAGTGTGATGGGCACTACGACAGATGTTGGGCCGGTCATGTCGCGGCTGGTATCTGCCATGCGCAAAATCCACCCTGAAAAGAGCATATCGTTTCATTCCCGAATTGGGCTGCCTATCAGTTTTAGAGGCGAAGAGCAGGATTTCGAAGAGCTGGTTGGTAATCTGCTGGACAATGCGTGCAAATGGTCGAATGGGGCTGTATCCGTGACACTTGCACTCACGTCTGAGGAGCAAAAACCTGCTCGTGGCAATGGGATACCGACGGACGCCATACGCTGGCTTACAATCACGATTGAAGATGACGGTCCTGGTATGACTGATGAACAAATCGTCGTGGCACTTCAACGCGGCCATCGACTTGATGAAAGCAAGTCCGGCTCAGGTCTGGGCCTGTCGATCGTTGAAGAAATCATCTCGATGTATCAGGGAAAGCTGGTTTTGGATCGATCAGAGCTTGGAGGCTTGAAGGCTAGGATGTTGCTGCCTGCTTTGATCAAACAGCAAGTCAACGACTCTTGATAAATGGATGCCGTTGGCAAAGCTCGATGCCATCGTGATACCCGGATCGCGCCAAACTTTCGACATGATCCGGAACTACTTCATCCTTTAATGCGTTTAGTCCAAGTCAGGTCAACTTGGGGCCGGTTGTCACAGGGACCCGGTTTGTACAAATAGGGGCTAGGAATGAAAAGAAAATCAATCGCAATTGTCGCCGTCGCAGGCATGTTTCTCGCTGGTTGTCAGAGTGGCAGCTTGGGAACTAAGGAAACACTCGGTGGCCTGACCGGAGCTGTGGCAGGCGGCATCCTTGGCAACCAGGTCGGTAAAGGTGAAGGCCGTGTCATTGCAACGGTCCTCGGAACGGCGATTGGTGCGATTGCCGGTTCAGCAGTAGGCCGTGCTTTGGACGAAAACGACCAGCGCTACGCTTATGAAGCTCAGAGCAGGGCTCTGGAATATGGTCGCTCAGGGGCTCCCGTTGATTGGCGTAACCCTGATACGGGTCACTATGGCCAAGTCGTGCCTAGTCAGGCTTACACCACCAATAGCCTGATGTGCCGCGACTACACGCACACCATTTATATCGATGGCCAGCCACAGACCGCGCGCGGACAGGCATGCCGCCAGAGTGATGGCACCTGGAAACCGGTGAGCTGAGGCACGACTTGAATTATTGGAAAAGGGCGGTGCGGCTTGCATCGCCCTTTTTTTGTTGCTTTCGGACGTCAAATGACTGAATTTTGAGCGCCGGATAGGATTTTTTAAGGCTTTATAAGCTTTAAATGGGGATGAGTGAAATGAACCGAAATACCTGCCGGAGAGCTTGAATGCCAGACAATGAAAAGATGAAAGAGAAGCTAGGTCGCTATCTTTCGACTTTGTCTGAAAGTGCGCAATTGCTCCTTCTCAAAAGTTTGGAGCGCGATATTGATGCCATAAAAGAGGATCGTGCCACTCAGTTGATTCTGGAAGCGCTGCTGAATATTCGCAGGGAGATCAAACCTGCCGTTCCAGTATCAGAGTTTGTTCGGAAAGAGATTTTCAAGCCTTGCGAACCGTTCCTCTCCGAGATCGACCACATCAACAAGATACAGGCACGCATCAGCCCCGCGTCAATTGAGGCAATCTGGCTGTGGATCGCCCGTGATATTGCCAGCCCAGAGCAAAAAGCACGCCTTGAAGAAGATACCAACGATCAGGATGGAAAACTTCTCAGTGGCAAAGTGAGAACGCTTTGTGAGGAACTGACCGCATCAGCCCAAACCTATGTCAACAAGATGAAGCGTGATCCCGACATCGCGCGTAAACTCGGCAATCAGTTGGGGGGAGCAATCATCTATGAAGACTTGCTCGAAGTGTTGCTATGTCAAGAAAGGTTGGAGAACCTAAAGCCGGTGATCAGCCGGTTACCTGCAGAAATTTCAAGCTGGAACGGTCCTGAAGGGACCGAAGCCTGCAATCTTCTTTGCAAAAGAGTGCAACAGGATCCAATGAAAGCGTCGTGGGTTTTTTCAGCGGTCACCCGTCATCTGACACAGCCCCGGTTGAAACTGCAACTGGCGACGAAACTGGCCGGGTCCGATGATGCCATTCAAGTTGCTGCGACTGTCTATGCGCCTGCCGTCAAGCAGGTGATGGCAGATCTTGAAGCGAGCCTTTCCCTGTTTCAGGCTTCTTTGAAGGATGGCGGCGATAAGAGCAATACGATCAAATACTTGTCGATGTGGCGTAAGCTGACAAAGGCTCTGGAAACCGAGCTTGAGCTACCCGTGCAATCGCCATGGGGCAAATCTGTTGCAGCGATGAAGACCAAGCTTTCCGAGCTGTTGAAGCAGGAAATTGTTCCGGCTCCGGGATTGGTTCGCAAGGTATTGCGTGCCCCTAAGAATGGTGCAAAAGAGCATGTTGACGAAAGCCTGTTGAACGACGCGATGAAGGCGATTGAAATCTTCCACCACGTAGAGCGGATGAAAGACATTCTGGCGCTGAACGCAGAGATATCCCGCATCCGCAAGGAACTTGACCAGTCCTTCGAGATTCTATCGACATCGATTGTTGACAGAACCAAGCAGGCAACCGGTGAAGATGTTGAAGTCTGCAAAGTGCTCGGAGACGCTGCCGTCACTTTGGCGCAGCATGTTTTTGACGAAAATTATGCGAATTCTCTCCGGCGACAGCTCCGTGCAGCATCGATGGTTCCGGAAGTGCCGGCAACAGAACAAAAAGCGGTTGGTTCCTAAACCCGCTACTCTCGTGCCATACCTGAGTTTGCTTTGGATGATTGCCTAGCAAGGTAAGCATGATGATCCTCTGCTTGCCTGAGCATCTTCGCAAGAACGTCAGGTGTTAAATATTAAATCTTCGTAACCTGCCGGTCCAATTGACAAAAAGCAAACGTCAAACAGATGAACATGAGTTAATTTGACTTCCCACGCAAAAGCGAAATGCTGTGTCGAGACCAAATTACGAAATGGACCCCTATGTTCTGGACCTTTGCTGCCATCCTGACATTCGCCGCTGTTGCTTCGGTAATCTACCCGCTCACGCGGAAATCTCGCAGATTGCAAAGTGCAGACGCCTATGATCTGACCGTATACAAGTCTCAGTTGAAGGAGATTGACGGCGATGTGGAGCGGGGCCTGATCGCTTCGGATGAGGCAGATGCAGCACGTGCGGAAGTTGCGCGTCGATTGTTGATTGCGCAGGAATCGCTCGAGAAATCTGAGCAAACCTCTTCAAAGCGCGCCTCCAGGAAAAAGGCTGTTCAGGAGAAACCTGCGACGCCATCAACCACAGCAAAAATAGTTGGTATCGCTGCGGTCATGATCGTCCCCTTCATTTCTATGGGCCTTTATGTGGTTCTGGGGTCTCCCACGCTGCAAAGCCAACCGTTGGCAGCACGCTTGCAAAAGCCGCCAGAAAAGCAAAGTCTGACCGAGTTGGTTGCCTCGGCTGAGAAGAAGCTCAAGCAAAATCCCGATGATTTGCAGGGCTGGAAAAAGCTCGCTCCGATTTATCTTTCCATGCGTCGCCCCAACGAAGCTGTAAAGGCCTATCACAATGTTCTGCGGCTGGAAGGCGAGACTGCTGAAACACTGACGGACCTCGGTGAGGCATTGGTGGTGCGTGAAGCTGGGATTGTGTCGGATCAGGCGTTTGATTTGTTCAAGAGGGCAAATCAGTTGGACGCCCGCTCTCCAAAGCCACGCTTCTTCCTTGCCATTGCTCTTGGACAAAAGGGGCAGGAGCAGGATGCTATCAAAACCTGGGATGCGCTGATCAAGGACTCCAAGCCGAGTGCCCCTTGGGTGTCATTTGCCAAAAGCCAGATTGCAGCCTTGCAAAAACGCCTCAATAGTGATGTTGCGGGTCAGAAGACGACAACGCCGCCGCATGGCGCAATGGCACAGAAAGAGTCCACCTTGTCCGGGCCTTCCGCAGAAGATGTCAATGCGGCGTCAGAGATGACCACTGAAGATCGCCAGCAGATGATCGAGAATATGGTGTCTCAGTTGGCTGAGAGACTGAACGAGGAGGGCGGCTCTGCTGATGAATGGGTCAGGCTCATTCGCGCTGAGCTGGTGCTAAACCGTCCAGATGAAGCTGCAAAAACTGTCGCCAAAGCGATGGAGTCGCTTCAGTCGGATGTTGAAGGCCTTGAGAAGGTCAAAGCGGCTGCTCGCTCTTTGGGTGTCTCTGTCAATCAATAATATCTCGAAACCAATCAGGCCAACAGAAGATGTGGTCGAAATGAGGATCGTTTCATGACAAGAAAAAAACGTAGAATGATGCTGATTGGTGGCGCTGGAGCGGTGTTGTTTGCTGCAGTCGGGCTCATTCTCTTTGCCTTGCAGGATCAGATCGTCTTCTTCAATTCACCCAGTGATCTGGCAAAAAACGGGGTCAAGCCTGGGCAGCGTATTCGGTTGGGCGGCCTTGTCAAGGAAGCCACTCTGATACGTGGTGAAGGCACCGAAATATCCTTTGTTGTGACCGACGGTGGGGCGGATGTGAAGGTCACTTATGCTGGCATCCTTCCGGATCTGTTCCGCGAAGGGCAGGGCGTGGTGACCGAAGGAGCCATGAAATCTGATGGCAGTTTTCAGGCTGACACCGTGTTAGCCAAGCATGATGAAACATATATGCCGAAAGAAGTTGCCGATGCCTTGAAAGAACAAGGCCATTGGCAAGAGCAAGAAGACGTTCAATCCAACTGACCCTAGGATTGCAACACAAAACTGGGACCACTGACATTGCCCGGACCTTCGCGCTCGCACATGCGATGGTCGGCCATGTCATTTTTGCAGCTGGCCAACCCGTCCAAGTGGTTTGTCAGCATTGATTGGAGAGACAGCATGATCATTGAACTCGGTCACTATATGCTCGTTTTGGCATTTGCCTTGGCCCTGATTCAATCCGTAGTGCCGATCTGGGGTGCGCAAAGCGGCAATGACCGGCTAATGGCCGTCGCCAGTCCCATTGCGGTGACCCAGTTTCTGTTTGTCGGATTGGCTTTTGCTGCCCTGACCAACGCCTATGTGACATCTGATTTCTCTGTCCGCAATGTCTGGGAAAACAGCCACTCAGACATGCCGCTGTTGTTCAAGTTCACATCGGTTTGGGGCAACCACGAGGGATCCATGTTGTTGTGGGTATTCATTCTCGTGATTTTCGGCGCGATGGTTGCGGTATTCGGTCGAAATTTGCCACCGCAACTCAAAGCCAACACCCTTGCTGTTCAGGGGTGGGTGACGGCATCCTTTTTGGCCTTCGTGCTCTTTACCTCCAATCCATTTCAGCGCATTGCGAATGCACCCATTGAGGGGCGGGATCTTAATCCGATCCTGCAGGATATTGGCTTGGCTATCCACCCGCCGTTGCTCTATCTCGGCTATGTCGGCTTTTCCATCGCCTTTGCCTTTTCGATTGCAGCCTTGCTCGAAGGCCGGATTGATGCTGCATGGGCCCGTTGGGTGCGCCCTTGGGTTCTTGTTGCCTGGGGCTTCCTGACCATTGGCATTTCCATGGGGTCATATTGGGCTTATTACGAACTCGGCTGGGGCGGGTTCTGGTTCTGGGATCCGGTTGAAAATGCCTCCTTCATGCCTTGGTTGAGTGGCACCGCCTTACTTCATTCCGCCATTGTGATGGAAAAACGTGGCGCGCTGAAAGTCTGGACAATCCTGTTGTCGATTCTGACCTTCTCGCTGTCGTTGTTGGGCACCTTCCTTGTGCGCTCCGGAGTCTTGACCTCGGTGCATGCCTTTGCGACGGATCCATCCCGCGGTGTGTTCATCCTTGCCCTGTTGGTTGCTTTCATTGGTGGTGGTCTCGCACTCTTTGCGTGGCGTGCTCCATTACTGCGGCAGGGTGGTGTCTTTGCCCCGATTTCGCGGGAAGGGGGGCTGGTGCTCAACAACCTGTTCCTTTCGGCAGCCACCGCAGCCGTGCTGGTTGGTACCCTTTATCCATTGGCGCTCGAGGCCATCACTGGCGCCAAGATTTCCGTCGGTGCTCCTTTCTTCAACGCTACATTTGGCCCGATGATGGTGCCTTTGCTTCTGGCGGTTCCCTTTGGTCCTCTGCTGGCTTGGAAGCGGGGAGATCTTTATGCGGCTTCCCAACGGCTGTACATTGCCTTCGGTCTGGCACTGTTCGTCATGGCGGCGAGCTTTGCGTTGATCGAAGGTGGGGCAGGTCTGGCACCGCTCGGTATTGGTCTTGCCGTATGGGTGATGATCGGGTCTTTGGCCGAAATTCAGTTGCGCGTGGGGCTTTTCAAAATGCCATTCGCAAAATCGCTATCTCGTATGAAGGGTTTGCCTCGCACGGTCTGGGGATCTGCTCTGGGGCATTTTGGTCTCGGCATGACTGTCCTCGGTCTGATCGTTGCAAGCGCCTTCCACAGTGAAAATATCCTTGTGATGAAGAAAGGCGATGTTACCGAGTTGGACGGCTATCAGTTTGAGCTGACAGGCTTCAAGGAAGAAGCTCGGTTCAACTTCGCTGACATGGCTGGCACATTTCGGGTCACCAAGGATGGGGAGTTTGTAACCGAACTGCATCCGATCAAGCGCGTCTACACGTCACGCAACATGCCGACAACGGAGACGGCCATCCACACGATTGGTGGCGTATCTCAGATCTACATGTCTCTTGGTGACAAGCAGAAAGATGGCGGCATCGCAGTGCGCATCTATCATAAGCCATGGGTCACCTTCATATGGCTTGGGACTGTCGTTATGTTCCTTGGGGGCTTTGTCTCTTTGACGGACCGCCGGCTACGCATCGGGGCACCAGCACGACGTGGACGGGCCAAACAGGCTGCAGGCACCGCATAACATCGATCGGGTTGATACAAGCTATGGACAAATTTTCCATGAAACCTCTCAGTCTCCTTTCAGCTCTTCGGTCCGTGATGCTCGCTTTAGCGATGGTTTCGGGGTTGGCGATCGGTATGGCGCCCGCCTACGCGGTCAATCCAGATGAAATACTCGATGATCCTGTGCTTGAAGAACGAGCTCGCCACATTTCTGCGGGATTGCGTTGTCTTGTTTGTCAAAACCAGTCAATCGACGATTCCGATGCCCCTTTGGCAAGAGATCTGCGCATTCTTGTGCGCGAGCGATTGGTTGCTGGCGACAGTGACGCAGAAGCGAGGGAGTTTCTGGTTAGTCGCTACGGTGAGTTCGTTCTGCTCAAGCCGACATTCTCTGCAAAAAATGTCATTCTCTGGGCTTTCGGACCGCTGGTTCTACTGTTTGGCTTGTTTGCAATTCATCGCCTTTATCGCAACAACAAACAGGTGGCTCAGACTTCAGCAGCCAAAGGTAGTGATCAGCTGAGTGAAGCTGAGCAGACGAAGCTCAAGAAAATTTTATCAGAATAGGGCTGTCCGAAACTGGCATTTCCTCTCATCTCTTCTAGATAAATAGACAAGAGGCGCGTCGGCTCGGCACGCTTTTTTGTTTATACATGAGGGGCTGGTCATGATCAGGAAAGAAAACTCGACACAGAGAGTAACCTTCGAAGGGTCGTTGGGCGATGTCCTGCAGGCCCGTTTGGAATTGCCGACAGGCCCGATCCGGGCCACCGCCATTTTCGCCCATTGCTTCACCTGCTCGAAAGACATTTTCGCCGCCAAACAGATTGCCACCCAGTTGGCGAGCAAGGGCTATGCTGTATTTCGTTTTGACTTCACAGGTCTTGGCGCATCGAAAGGTGACTTTGCCGACACCAACTTCTCTTCCAATATGGAAGACCTGTTGCGAGCTGCGGCAACCCTGCGTGAAGCAATTGAGGGGCCGAGCCTGTTGGTTGGCCATTCCCTCGGTGGGGCCGCAGTCCTTGCGGTTGCTTCGCAAATTCCCGAAGTAAAAGCTGTCGCCACCATCGGTGCCCCGTCTGATGTTCAGCATATCGAGCATGCCTTTGGCTGCCACATCGACGACATTCGTGATCATGGCGAAGCAAAAGTTTCTCTTGCTGGCCGTCCCTTCACGATCAAGAAACAGTTTTTGGAAGATCTGAAGGCGCATAAGCTTATCGACCAGATCGCCAGCATGAAAAAAGCTCTGATGGTGCTTCATTCCCCTATCGACGAGACCGTGGGCATCGACAATGCGTCTGAAATCTTCATGGCTGCCAAACATCCCAAGAGTTTTGTCTCCCTGGACCATGCTGATCACCTGATCACTGACAAGGATGACGCAGTCTATGTGGCCAATGTAATTTCCGCTTGGGCATCGCGCTTCGTTGATGGGGGCCATGCGCCGCAAAAAGAAGTGCCACTGGGTGCTTTGGTGGCTGAGACCGGATTGGGAAAGTTTCAGAACTATGTGCAGGTCGGACATCACACCCTGCTGGCAGACGAACCCAAGGATGTTGGTGGCCTCGACACTGGTCCAACGCCTTATGACTTTCTCGCCACTGCGCTAGGAGCTTGCACCACCATGACTTTGCGCATGTATGCGGACTTCAAAAAACTCCCTGTCAGTCACATTGCAACCGAGGTGATTCACAACAAGGTCCACGGGTCAGATTGCGCAGAATGCAGTGCGGGCGATATCGAAAAGAAATCCAACAAAAAGGGCAAGATAGATCGCTTCGAACGACGGGTAACAGTAGAAGGTGACCTTAGCGACAAGGACCGGCAATCCTTACTCCGCATCGCAGATCAGTGTCCCGTGCACCAGACCATGGAGCATGGCTGTGTGGTCGTCACCAGCTTGATGGACTAATCCTCGCACCAACTCTTTTCATCCAGAACAGGCTGTGATAAAGACGCCCCCCGGCACCCGGTGCAATCGCATCGGGTGCTTTTTATTCTGCATTGTGCGAAACAGAGCACGGCAGGCAAAATCGGATGGGAGCATGGGGATGTCAAAGTACGCTTATTGTGGACTGGACTTCGGCACATCGAATTCAACGTTGGGGCTCGTTGTCGATGGCAAACCAAAGCTCGTTGCGCTGGAAGCCGGAGACGTGACGCTGCCCTCTGCCTTGTTCTTCGATTTTGAAGATCATAAGGTGCACTTTGGCCGTGATGCGATTTCCACTTATATGGAAGGCGGCGAGGGCCGCTTGATGCGGGCGCTGAAGTCGATCCTCGGCACCTCCACGATCCATGAAGCAACCATGATCGGTCCGGAGCGCAAGCCCTTCACCGCAGTGCTTGCACTGTTTCTTCAGCATATGAAAAAGCAGGCGGAACAAGCCGCAGGTCAGGAGCTGAGCCATGTGGTGATGGGAAGACCCGTTCATTTCGTGGATTATGACGACGCCGCTGACAAGGAAGCCGAAGACACTTTGCGTGCCATTGCCGCGGAGGTTGGTTTCAAGCATATCGAATTTCAATATGAGCCGGTTGCTGCCGCGCGGGACTTCCAACAAACCAACAATCGTGAAGAATTGGCGATGATCATCGATATCGGCGGCGGCACTTCTGACTTCACAATCCTGAAAGTATCCCCGGACGAAACGAGGCGGACCGGCAAGCCATCCGATACAATTCTGGCCAATGCCGGCATTCATGTCGGAGGGACCGACTTTGATCGATGGCTTTCCCTTTCGCGCCTGATGCCTTTGCTGGGCTATCAAAGTCCGATGATCAAGGAAGGACGGTTGATGCCAGTCGGCTATTATCACGATCTGGCTACCTGGCAACGGATCAACTTCCTTTATGATCACAAGACCTTCAGCGACTTGCGTGTCTTGCGCAGAGAGGCAAAGGAACCAACCTTGATCGAACGCCTTTTGAAGATACTAGAGTTGCGTGAAGGCCATAGGATCGCACTGGGTGTTGAAGCAGCCAAGGTGGCACTGTCTGATCAAATGGAAACGGAGTTGCCCCTTGACTTCATCGAAGCCGGTCTGAAAGCACTGATGTCCCGCGATGATCTGGTCGAAGCGTTGAACGATGGCACCGACAGAGTGAAAAAGGTCATTTCGGAAGCCATCGCAAGCGCTCAGATCAAGGCTGACGATGTGTCGGTAGTCTTTCTCACAGGCGGCTCTACCAAGGTTCCTTTCATCCGCAACAGTCTAACCGCGATGGTGCCCAAAGCCCGGATCATTGATGGTGATGCGTTTGGCTCAGTCGGCGTCGGGTTGGCGCTCGAGGCGCATCAACGCTTTGCTTGACCGATATACCCCTTGCCAACAATAGGGCTTTGCTGTTTCAATTGAAGGGGCAAGCCCTTTGTTGAATGTGGCAAAAACTGGCCCAATTGGGGCGAAGTGGTCTGGTGTTTTATTACGTTAATCGTCCGATAATTGTCGGTGCATTTGTAACATTTTGATTTTGTTGCTGTTTTTATCTCATATCAACATTACGTAACTTTAATAGAAACACCTCGTCTCAGGCCAATTTTGCCCCATATAAAAATATGTATCGTACGGATGACGTATTTTGCGACGAATAGCCATCCTCAAATTTTGATGATGCCGCGACCGGATCCGTCAGGGCGCGACTCACGAATTAACTGACAGACCTTCATTTTACCGCAAATATGTGTGTCAATTTGCGGCTGACAGATCGAGCGGAGACAAGTTTAGATGAAGACGATTTTTAAGAAAGTACCAGTGAAAGCAACCATGCTGGCGTCCGCCCTGTCTTTGGGTGTTGTTGCCGGTGCAACCGTGCCAACGCTGATGACCGGACAGCCCGCCGCCAATGCGGAGCCCGTTCAAGTCACCACACCTGCCCGACCTTTGGACTTCACCGCAGTTGTGAAAGCTGTGAAGCCTGCGGTGGTTTCGGTTCAGGTCAAAACCCAGATTTCCACGCCTGAAGGCAACAAGTTCGGCATTCCCGGTTTTCCTGAATTCCGTGACCTGCCAAAGGATCACCCGTTCAACCGTTTCTTCCGTCGCTTTGGCGAAGAGCAGGAGGGGAATGGCGAGAAGCGCAAGCCGCGCCCACGGTTTGGCCAGTCTCAGGGCTCCGGTTTCTTCATTTCCGATGACGGGCTGGTGGTCACCAACCATCACGTGATTGACAAAGGCAGCGAATTTACGCTGGTCATGGATGATGGCTCTGAGCTGGAAGCCGATTTGCTTGGGTCCGACGAACGCTCCGATCTTGCTTTGCTTAGGGTAAAGAATCCGGACCGCAAGTTTGATTATGTGAGATTTGCCGAAGAACTGCCTGATGTTGGGGAATGGGTTCTCGCCGTTGGCAACCCGTTCGGTCTGGGTGGCACTGTTACAGCCGGTATCGTTTCGGCCCACGGTCGCGATATCAATGCCCGCAACTATGAGAGCTTCATTCAGATCGATGCTGCGGTCAACAAAGGCAATTCCGGTGGCCCGACCTTCAACCTGAAGGGCGAGGTAATCGGGGTGAACACCGCCATCTTCTCACCGTCTGGCGGCAATGTCGGTATCGCATTTGCCATCCCGGCGGAAGTTGCCAAGGATGTTGTCGCGGACCTGAAAAATGGTGGCAAGGTGAAGCGCGGCTGGCTTGGGGTGCATATCCAGAATGTCTCCGAAGACATTGCCGACAGCCTTGGTCTGGCCGAAGCCGCAGGTGCAATGGTTACCCACACCGATGAAACCGCACCTGCCTACAAAGCAGGTGTCCAGATTGGTGACGTCATCCTTGCCGTCGATGATGTGCCGGTGAAAAATACCCGCGAGCTTGCCCGTGCCATTGGTCGTGCAGAGCCTGAATCCGACGTGGAACTGACTATCTGGCGCGAAGATCAAGAGATCAAGTTGAAGGTCCATTTGGGGTTGTTCCCGGATCAGGTCAGCAACGACACCGATGAGCAGACCCAGCCACAACAACCAGCAGCCCCGGCTGAAGTTGAAGAATTCGGTCTCGAGTTGCAGGCAAGCCCGGATGGCGATGGGGTTGCCATTCTGAGCGTTGATTCGAACAGCATTGCGGCAGAGAAAGGTCTGGCAGAAGGGGATGTGATTCAGTCTGTTGCTGGCAAGAAGGTGGCAACCATCGGTGATGTGCGCAAGCAATTGTCCGACGCCAAGAGCGGCAACCGCAAAACCATCCTGATGCGGGTGAAAACCAAAAATGGTGTTCGTTTCGTCGCCCTGCCGTTGAAAGGCAACTAAGCGACAGATAGAATCAATTTCGGACGATTGGGCGCGGTCACCTTCTGACCGCGCCCTTTTTTGTTGTCCTGCCTGTTGTGATTTCCCTGATTTTGCCGACATGCTGGCCAAGTCTGTGACTTATCGCGGCTTTCCGACAATGCCCCTTTGCTCACAGTCAAAGACCGTTATAATCGCCATGATTTTCCGTGTCGCCTGAGGAGCGCCGTCCTCGTGGCGGAGAGAAGCAATAAAAGAGGAAAAGCATGCGCATTCTGATCATTGAAGATGACATTGAAGCTGCGAGCTACCTGATCAAGGGACTCAAGGAAGCGGGTCACGTCTGTGATCATGCCGCAGATGGTGATCAGGGCTATGCGCATGCAGCCAAGGGCGGGTATGATATTCTGATCATTGACCGTATGCTGCCTAAGCGTGATGGTCTTTCCATCATTGAACAGCGGCGCACGGAAGGCGACGAAACGCCAGTTCTGATCCTCTCCGCCCTAGGAGAAGTCGATGACCGGGTAACCGGCTTGAGAGCCGGAGGGGACGATTACCTCACCAAACCCTATGCCTTCTCGGAGTTGCTTGCCCGTATTGAGGTGATGGCCCGTCGGCGCAGCCCCGGTGAAGTCGAGACCATGTATCGCCTTTCCGATCTGGAATTGGATCGCTTGTCCCACACAGTGAAGAGGTCCGGCCAGACAATCCTGTTACAGCCGCGCGAATTCCGCCTGCTCGAATATCTGATGAAAAATGCAGGTCAGGTTGTTACCCGCACCATGCTGCTGGAAAATGTTTGGGACTATCATTTCGACCCGCAGACCAACGTCATTGACGTTCACATTTCCCGTTTGCGGGCCAAGATTGACAAGGGGTTTGAACCTGCATTGCTGCAAACCGTGCGTGGCTCCGGCTATAGCCTGCGCGAGCCTGATTGATGCTGCAGGCAGGGCTGCGGTCTTGCCTGTGAGAAAAGGATATCCCGGCAGAATGGCAGTGGGCTCGATTAATAAGATCATGCGAACGACAGCTTTCAAGCTGTCCGCAATCTACTTGATCATCTTCACGATCTTTGCCGTCTTTCTCATCGTCTATATCGCCATCAACACCCAGATTTTAATGACCCGGCAACTCAACTCGGCGGTTGAACTTGAGGTGAGGGGGCTGGTCGAGCAATATCGCTCCGGCGGTTTGCCGCACTTGGTGCAGGTCATCGAGGAACGATCCCGGCGGCCGGGCGCAAGCCTCTATCTGGTTACCGATTTTCGTGGCCACTTTGTAGCGGGCAACGTCTCGACCCTGCCCAAATGGGTTCTGGATGAGCGCGGTGCGATCCAACAAACGGTACCCTATCAGCGCTTGGGGGAAACCACGCGCAAGGAATACAACGCCGTTGTCAGCGTCTATGAGATTTTTGGCGGCTACCGTTTGCTGGTTGGGCGCGACGTGGGCGAGCGCGAAATCTTCCGCAAGGTGGTCGAGCAAGCCTTCATCGTCTCGGCGATCCTGATGATCCTGCTCGCCCTGCTGGCTTGGATATTCGTGTCCCGCAAGGTGCTCAAGCGGATTGATGTGATCGCCGAAGCTTCCCACCACATCATGGAAGGCCAATTGGACGAGCGCCTGCCTGTGACACAGGCAGGTGATGAATTTGACCGGTTGTCCGAGAGTCTCAACATCATGTTGTCGCGCATTGAAGGCTTGATGCATGGCTTGAAGGAAGTCTCTGACAATATCGCCCACGATCTGAAGACGCCCTTGACCCGCTTGCGCAACCGGGTTGAACTGACTTTGTCGTCTGATGACGCTGATAGCGAGACTTATCGCGCTGCGTTGGAGCAAACGCTCGAAGAGTCCGAGAGTCTCATCCGCACCTTTGATGCCTTGTTGCGGATTGCCCGTGTCGAAGCCAAATCCACCCAAATCGAAAAGGTATCTCTTGATATCGGCGCCATCGCCGCCGACATGGCCGAACTATATGAGCCTGTGGCAGAGGATGAAGGGGCCGAACTCACCTGGGATGCCGGACCGGGCTTTGAGATTGAGGCCAATCGAGAACTGGTCAGTCAAGCCATCGCCAATCTTATCGACAATGCGCTGAAATACGCCGTTCGTCATGCCGTTGAACGGCGCGGTCTCGCTGCGGATGATCACGACAAGCTACCGGATATGGCCCGCATTCATGTCTCCATAAGCCGCAAGGGAGACATTCCCAAAGACAGAGCCGTTGACAATCGGCCAATCCTTCTAACTGTTGCAGATAACGGTCCTGGCATCGCCAAGGAAGACCGGGTGCGGGTGTTGCAGCGCTTCGTGCGGTTGGATAAGAGCCGCAACCAGCCCGGCTCGGGTCTTGGTCTCAGTCTCGTCAATGCAGTCGCAACCTTGCATGATGCGACCATCATCTTGGGTGATAACGAGCCGGGGCTGATCTTTACGATCCAGTTCCCGCCTTTGGACACAAGAGATGATGACGAGATGGAGCAGACGCAGGAATCAGAATAAACCACCTGCCACCAGTTGTTGGGAGAGCGGGGACTAAAAAAATCAATATAAGGGGAAGTGGAGATGGCTCAAGAGGAACAAACTGGTGGCCTGATCGATCCATTCTGGCTGAAGGCGACAGCTCTGCCGTTGATGGGAGAGGCTGACGCAGCCTTCGAGCGCCTGCTTGACAGCCGCAAGAGCTTGTTGGCGCGGGATGCGACAGCAGAAGAACAGATTGCATCCCTTGATGCAGCGATGCGTGTTCCCAATCTCAAAGCCATGTTGGCTGCCACCTGCGAAAACTCTCCCTATTTGCGTGAATTGATGGCAAAGGACGCAGCGCGCTTGTCGTCCATTCTCAGTGAATGCCCAACCGCACGCATGGCACGGTTGGTGCAGCAGTCCATTGAGGAGCCGCAAGCCTCTCAGGCTGACATCATGCGCCATCTGCGTCTGATCAAACAGGATGCCGCGCTGACCATCGGCCTCGCTGATCTGGCTGGCCTGTGGTCCGTCAATCAGGTGACCAACGCTCTGACCGACATAGCCGACGCTACCCTGCGCGGGGCTCTGCGGTTCGTGCTGAGTGAGTTTCATCGCCGTGGCAAGCTGAAACTGCCATATCCAGAAGATCCCGAGCGCGATTGCAGCTACGTGGCGTTGGCCATGGGCAAGCATGGGGCAGGGGAACTGAATTATTCCTCCGACATCGATCTGATCATCATCTATGACGGCGACAAGGCCCCGTGTGATGATCCGATGGAGATGAGCAGCATCTTCGTCCGCCTGACCAAGCAACTGGTCAAGATCATGCAGGACCGGACCGCTGAAGGCTATGTCTTTCGTACTGACTTGCGTTTGCGTCCCGATCCGGGCGCAACCCCGCCAGCAGTCTCTTTGCTGGCTGCCCTGCAATATTACGAAAGCATGGGGCAGAATTGGGAACGTGCCGCCCTGATCAAGGCGCGTGCCTGTGCCGGGGATATTGCTGTCGGAGAAGGTTTCCTGCAAGAGATCGTCCCATTCATCTGGCGCAAATATTTCGATTATGCAGCGCTTGCCGATGTCCACTCGATCAAGCGCCAGATCCATGCCCACAAGGGCCATGACACCATCGCCATCAAGGGGCACAATGTGAAACTTGGGCGTGGTGGCATCCGCGAAATCGAGTTCTTCGTTCAGACACAGCAGCTTATTGCGGGCGGCCGGAATCCTGCGCTGCGTGGGCGGGAAACCATTCCCATGCTAAGCGAGCTTGTCAAACTCAGCTGGATCGAGCCTGAGGCCCGCGATGCCCTCACGAAAGCCTATGCCTTTCTGCGCAAAGTCGAGCATTGCATCCAGATGCAGCGCGACGAGCAGACCCAGAATTTGCCGCAAAGCGACGAAGGGATTGCAGAGATTGGTCGGATGATGGGCTATCCTGATGCCGATCAGTTTAAAAAGGACCTGCGAGGCTGGCTGGAATGTGTTCAAAGCCATTATGTTGAGCTGTTCCGAGAAGAGCATGAACTGGGGGCGGAAGGCGGCGGCAATCTGGTCTTCACCGGCGAGGATGACGATCCCGAAACGTTGGACACCCTGTCCCGCATGGGCTTTCAGAATCCCAGAGAAGTTACAGCTGCCATTCGCAGTTGGCATTTTGGCCGCTATCCCGCGACCCGGTCGACCAAGGCCCGGGAGCGCCTGACCGAGTTCACCCCTGATCTCCTGAAGGCACTGAGCAACACCGACAATGCCGATGCCGCTTTCCTGTCCTTTAACGAGTTTCTGGCCGCACTGCCATCCGGGGTGCAGGTTTTCTCATTGTTGCGCAACAATCCGCAGCTTTTGGAAATCCTCACCATCATTCTTGGCACCTCGCCGCGCTTGGCCGCAACGGTGGGACGCCGCCCACGGGTGATTGATGCCTTGCTGGATCCGGCTTTCTTTGGCGATATGCTGGAGCGGGACAATCTGGAATCCCAGCTGGACCGAATGCTGAAAGAAGCCACTCACTATGAGGAAGCTCTGGATGGTGCGCGTATCTTCGGCCAAGAGCAACTGTTCCTGATTGGTGTGCGCATTCTGATGGGGGCGATTTCGGCCTCACAGGCCGGTGCAGCCTATGCGATGCTGGCTGGTGTGATCATTCGCAAGATGCTCGATTTCAGCCAGAAAGAGCTGGAGCGTCGTCATGGACGCATTCCCGGCGGTCGGGTTGCTGTCTTGGCAATGGGCAAGCTTGGGGGGCGCGAAATGACGGCTGGCTCCGATCTTGATTTGATGCTTCTGTATGATCATGACGAAGGCGCCGCCTTTTCCGACGGTGAAAAACCGCTCGCCCCATCGCAGTATTTCGCCCGCCTCACTCAGAGACTGATCACGGCCCTGTCTGCACCTACAGCGGAAGGGGAACTGTATGAAGTGGATTTCCGGTTGAGGCCGTCAGGCAATTCGGGGCCGTTGGCAACGTCGCTCAAATCCTTTAAATCCTATCACGCTAAGGACGCCTGGACGTGGGAGCATATGGCATTGACCCGCGCGCGCGTGGTGGCGGGCGACAAGGCCTTTTCTCAAGTGGTGCGCGATGAAGTGGTGGGTATCCTGACCCAGCCGCGCGACGAAGCCGCCATCCGCAAGGATATTGCCCAAATGCGGGGCCGTATTGAAAGCGAAAAAGGCACCTCAGATCTCTGGAACATCAAGCAAGTGGCTGGCGGTCTGGTGGATGTCGAGTTCATCGCGCAATGTTATCAGCTGATCCACGCCCATACCCATCCGGCGGTCCTTCATGCCAACACAGCCGAAACCCTGCGCCTTTGCGTTGATGAAGGACTGATCGATGTGGGGGACGCAGATACACTTGTTCCAGCCATTCGGCTGTATCACGATTTGACGCAGATCGTTCGGGTTTGCTTTGCGGAACAGTTTGATCCAGACACAGCAACCAAAGCCTTCAGGCAAGCGCTGGTTCGTGTTTCTTTCGAGCCTGACATGCCGAGGCTGGAAGAGCGGATGCGTGATTGTCAGACTGCCGTCAGGGCCTGCTTTGAAAAACTGGTGGGTTCCGTCAAAAGCTAATGCAGGAGCTAATTCAGCGCGCCTCAAAAAATAAGAGCGGAAATTCGAAACATGTGGATCGAATTCCGCTCCAGGTGCCAGCATGTCGGAGGCGGCTGCTGATGCTCACTTGGTGCTGGTTTCCACCTGAGCGCCTCCTCCTCGGGAGAACTCTGGATGCATCCATCCATGACGGTTGCGCAGATGCTACCAAGGGGACAAAACGGTTTGCCTTCTCACATCCGTCAAGCAACATCATGTGCTTGATTCGTGGATTCTTCCTTGTGATGGGTCAAATTACGTAGATCTTCGTTGGCGGACAGTTTTTTGGGCAGACGTACCGATACGCGTGTTCCCTGACCAATGCGTGACCGAATTTTCATCGTGCCACCAGACAGACAAATGATCCGTCGGGCAATCGATAGCCCTAAGCCCGAACCTTTGTGTGTCTTGGTAAACTGGTTCTGCACTTGCTCGAACGGAAGACCAATCCGGTCTATCGCATCCTGCGGGATGCCGACGCCAGTATCGGTAATGGTGAGAACGGCCTGACCATTGCTTTCCGAACCGGTAATGGCAATGGTGCCACCTTCAGGAGTGAACTTGACCGCATTGTCGAGCAGATTGAATATCACCTGTTCAATGAGATGTGGATCGGCATGGGCTCCAAGATGGGCTGGCATCTTGTCGTGGAAGGAAAGATTGCGTAGCTCCGCTTTGCTCTCGATGCTGTCATCCTTGATTCTGGAAACCATCTCGGACAAGTCGACTGGCTCCGGAAACACTTCCAGTTCCCCATCTTCCAGCCTCGACATGCTCAGAATATCATCGATCAGATGCAGCAAATAGGCACCACTATTGTGAATGTCGTTGGAATAGTCGCGATATTTGTCTGTCTTGTGTTCGCCAAAAATCTCGTTCTTCATCACTTCCGAGAAGCCGATGATGGCATTCAGCGGTGTCCGTAGCTCGTGAGAGATGTTTGCAAGGAACTGCGATTTGACCCGGTTGGCAGCCTGCGCGTTGTCTTTTTCTCTGGCATATTGCTCGGTCATGACGACAAGCTGCTGTGCCTGTCGTTCCAAGGTTTGGCGAGACTGGCGCAAATCAGAGATCGTATCAATTAGCTGCTGTTCGCTTTCGAGCAGACGGCTTTCCTGCAGCTTCAAATTGGAGATGTCGGTGCCGACCGAAACAAAGCCGCCATCACTGGTGCGGCGTTCGCTGATTTGCAGCCAGCGCCCGTCTGCCAGTTCGGCTTTGTAGGTCCTTGCGGCCCGGGCCGCAGTGCCGGAGCGGTCAAACAGCAACTCTTCCGCATTGATTTCCTGATCGTCTTCAATGCCAACCACATGTGGTTGACCCCGGTCCATCAACTGATTGTAACTCAGGCCGATTATGTCTTCATCGCGGTCAATATTGTAAAGCTCCCGATAGGGCTGGTTGCAGAGCACCAGTTTGTGGCTGTCATCCCACAAGACGAAAGCTTCAGAAATCGTGTCGACGGCATCGCGTAGGCGCATATCTGCCCGCTTGCGTCGTTCATTCGCCGCAATCTGTTCTGTCACATCAATGACCAGTCCCATCAGATGCAGGCGGTTGTTCGGGCTCCGGGTCAGTTCAGCGCGAATTTGCAGCCAGACCCAGTGGCCCTTTTCATGGCGCATGCGAAATTTTTGGTCCATCATCATGGACTGTGTCGACAGGAGTGTTTCGATATGCTCGTGAAGATTGCCATCTTCGGGATGCATACGGGCATTGAGCTGGGCAAAGCCGATCAGATCGTCACTGGGCGCCATGCCGAGCAAATCATACATCGAGCGAGACCAGTAGATGTGACCGCGCGCCAGATCCCAGTCCCACAGGCCGGAGCGGGAGCGTTTGAGCGCGGCATCCATCCGACGGATCGCGGTGAAATAGATGTTGTCTGCTTCGCGTGCCCGTGCACCCTGACTGAAAAAGGCATAGACAGTGAGCAGAATGGTTCCACTCATCACGAGGAATACGATCACGCTGATCGCCACATCGCTCCGCCAGTTCCTGAAAATGTCGCTGCTCTTGCGCAACACCACGACCGACCCTCGGCCCGCCCCCAGATGATGCACGGTTGCCATGGCTTCCACGTCGTCATCCAGCGTGGTGCTGAACACCCCGGCACTCGATCCCAGATACTGAATGCCTTGCGACCGCCCCAACAGCGCCACGAGAGTTTTGCGCATGTCCTGCGCGTCTCGAGGGATGGACGCAACGATCATGCCGGTACTGTTGGTCAGATAAATCTGGTAATTGTCCGCCAGTTTCTGATTTGGCAGGGAGGCAAACAACCATTCCTGATACTGGTCCCTGCTTGGGGAGGTGGCTTGATAAGCAGGATTGGTTGACTGCGTCTGTTCAGGGAGAGTGGTCGAAGCATCCGGCAGGATTGGCTTTGCTGGCTGCTTGGTGGTGATCCGGTTGGCGTCAGCCACCCCTTGCTTTGTGTGCTTGGTATCATGGGCGTCCTGTTGGCTAGACACCCGTGCTGTAACCAAAGCGGTCAAAAGCTGGATTTCGGTTTCTGCGTCCGCTTTCAGGGAGAGTTTTTTAGATGCCAGATCATCGGCTCGCCAGAGGCCGACCAACGCAATGAAACTAAGGATGATCGCAGGAATAATATGGCGCAAGAGAGGTTCTTCTCGCACGCGGGACATGTAACTTGGCCCAGCCAGCAAACGTGCCGGCCCTGAGATGGGGTCGTTCATGTCCGAAGATTTCGATCCTAAAAAACGGAATCGAGTATCTTTATGCGCGCTGACTGTTCCAGCCTGCGTCATTGGAGGCCTCCTGACTGAAGCTTCTTTATTTTATTTATCCGGAGGTGTGCCGCATCTCCGATCCAAGGTTATTTGAATCGATGCGCAGCTTTTTGTCTAGAGTCCCGCATGAATTTTTTGGTTAACAAGGCGTTAATGTCGCCGAGATTACTTTAACACCGTTTCAGCCTGTTAAAGACTCAGGCCGATTACTCATTGCAAGCACCGATTGACGATATCAGCAACATCTTTTGATAGCATTGAGCTTTCAGCGATTCTGCGCAGCGCGTGCTCTGCGCTGGTTTGACGGTCCGCTTCCAAGGCGCGCCATGATCGAAAGTTGTTGGCCAATCTGGCAGCGGTTTGTGGATTAACTGTGTCTTGTTCCAACACGACGTCTGCGAGGAGAGAAAAACCGGCTCCATCCTTGCGATTGAACTGCAGTGCATTGTTTACGGCAAATGCTCCGATCAGAGCGCGTACCCTGTTCGGATTTTCCATCGAGAAGAATGGTGCCTTCATCAATGTGCGCAGTCGCGCGATGGTGCCTTGTTCCGGAATGGATGCCTGTAGCGACAACCATTTGTCGACGACGAGTGCGTCATCTGCATATCGTTGATGGAAGTCCGCAAGCAATCCTTCCGCGGTCGCTGGACGATTGGTCGCCAACGATGACAGGGCCGCAAACCGGTCGGTCATGTTGGTCGCATTCTCATAGTGATGCTGAGCGAGGGTGGTGACGGCCTCCGCTTTGGTTGCCAAGAGAAGATCCAGCAGGCAATTGCGCAAATCCCGTCGACCGGCTGCTGCGGCGTTCGGGCTATAGGGTTTATCATCCTGCAGGCTGGTATAGAGCGCAATCAACCGGTCCCCCAATTGAGATGCCAGCTCCTGTCGTAGTTTCGAACGTGCAGCGTGGATCGCATCGGGATCGACATCCTTGGCGATCAGACGGGCTATATCACCCTCGCTTGGCAGGCGAAGCATCTGGGCACGGAATGCGTGCTCGAGGCGTTCATCAAACAGACAGGCGTCCAGCGCCGACACAAGAAGCGGATCCACTTCGCAGACAACCGGTCGGTCGCAGTCCGCATTAGAGGGCCTGTGCGCATTTGATTGCTCGACGAGATGTTGTGTGAAGATCTGTTGTGCCGCTTCCCATCGATTGTAAGGGTCGCTGTCATGCCGCATCATGATCAGATTGTCATCCAGCGTTAAGTTGGTGCGTAAATGGACCGGTGCGGAAAAACCACGCAACATCGAAGGAATAGCGTCTTTCTCCACACCGGAAAAGACGAACTGATGCTGGCGGTCAGTGATGTGCAACAAAGTGCAGTCACGGTCACCAACCTGCTCGCCGCTCTTGCGATCATGAATCGCTTCAAAGCGCAGGCGTGATCCATCGCGCGCCACCAGACCGATCCGCAGCGGTATGTGCATCAGCTTCTTGGTCGTCTGACCCGGCGAAGGCGGACAGGATTGCTGCAAGGTCAGGGACAATTGCTTGTGTTTGGGATCGTAGAAATAAGTGGCAACGACCGTAGGTGTGCCCGCTTGCTCGTACCAGAGTGCGAACTGCGTCAGGTCGACGGCACATGTTTCGGAGAAGCAGGCCAGAAAATCCTCGATCGTCACGGCCTGACCATCAAACCGATCGAAATAGAGATCGAGACTCTCGCGGAAACCCTCGCTGCCGACAAGGCTGTGTAGCATCCGGCAGATCTCCGCGCCCTTCTCATAGACTGTCGCGGTGTAGAAATTGTTGATCTCTGCATAGGAATCCGGGCGGACCGGATGGGCGAGGGGACCGCTGTCTTCTGGGAACTGGCGGGAGCGAAGCTCGCGGACATCTGCGATCCGCTTGACCGGACGCGAGCGCATGTCGGACGAAAACTCCTGATCGCGAAAAACTGTCAGTCCCTCCTTCAGGCACAGTTGGAACCAATCCCGGCAGGTAACGCGGTTGCCACTCCAATTGTGAAAATATTCATGTGCGATCACTGCCTCGATCAGTGCATAGTCCGTGTCAGTTGCGGTCTCGGGCTTTGCCAGTACATATTTGTCATTAAAGATGTTAAGCCCCTTATTCTCCATCGCCCCGAAATTGAAGTCGGAAACGGCGACAATCATAAAGGTGTCGAGATCATACTCGCGTCCATAAGCCGTCTCATCCCATGCCATCGAGCGCTTGAGGGAATCCATGGCATAGGCCACTCGGTCTTCTTTGCCATGTTCGACAAAGATCTTAAGCGAAATCTTGCGGTTTGAGCGGGTAACAAAGTGATCTTCAACACAGGCCAGATCGCCAGCAACCATGGCGAACAGATAGGACGGTTTGGGAAAAGGATCGCGCCAAAGGGCATAATGCCAGGCTTCGCCATCAATATTCCCATCAGGTGGCAGCAGCTCGCCGCTTTCGACCAGATTGCCATTGGCCAGCAAATGCGTGAGGCGCTTGGGCGCTTCAATCCGCACATCATACGTGCTCAGGATGTCAGGACGGTCATAGAAGTAGGTGATTCTGCGGAAGCCTTCTGCTTCGCATTGGGTGCAAAAGGCACCATTGGAGGAATAAAGCCCCATCAATTGTGTGTTCTGGTTTGGGGATAAACGGGTCGTAATTTCCAATGTGAAGCGCCGATGCGGGGCATGATTCAAAGAAAACCGCATTGGATTTGCACTGAACCGCTCCTCCCACATTTCCTTGCCATCGAGACGCGCATCGACAAAATCCAATCCATCGCCATCCAAAATAAGGCAATGCCCTGCCGGATAGGCAGCCCGAGGCACAATTGTTAAACGTGAGATAACAGTGGTTTCTTCGGGGTCCAACCGAATGACCAATGACACGTGCTCGATTGTGTAGGGCGTGGGTTTGTAGTTGCACAGCCTGACGATTTTTTTGTCTTTTGTCATGAAGGATCGGTCTCGACGATGGAATATTACATAGTTGTGGGAATCTAGAAGAAACACCGAGGGGTTCGCAAGCCATCAACAAGGCGCATTTGCAACAATTGCGCAAATATGACGTAAAGGCCAGTTTTGCGGGATTTAATTCTAGCTGAGATTGTGGAGCGCCGACATCTTGCAATCAAGTTGCCAAGGCATTTGCATAAATTTAATGTTGGTACGAGAAAACCCGTTAGATGGCACCCTCGACCCTGTGAACGATGGGAAGAAACGCGACTTTTCGCAAAAATTGCAAAAGGAGCAACTCCTTTGCAAACCGGACGATCTCCAGACCTTTTACACTTTTGCAAACTGTGTCAGAGTCTATGAAAGTGATTTACTTCAATCACTTAGTGGTTGCCGCCCAGTTTGAACGGAACAAACTCTCGAACATCCGGGTCAACGATCAAGGTGCGATCAATTGGCGGCATGGCGCGTTGGTGGCAGTTTTCCCTTTCACAAATACGGCAGGAAACCCCTATTTTCTCAACACTGGAAGCGCTTTTCAGGTTTAGCCCGTCCGAATAGACCAGATCCTCCGCAAAAGACAATTCGCACCCAATGCCGATTGCATAGCGGCGTACCGGTGCATGATACCCAGCTCCGAATTTTGCAATACTGGTGGCAATGCAAAGATAGCGAACCCCATCTGGCATCTCGGCGATTTGAACCAGAAAACGACCTGGTTCTTCAAAGGCTTCGTGGACATTCCAAAGCGGGCAGTGGCCGCCAAAACGGGCGAATTGAAACCGTGTCGCAGAGTGACGCTTGTTGACATTGCCCGCTCGATCGACCCGTAAGAAATAGAACGGGATCCCCCGTGCCCCGGATCGTTGCATGCTGGATAGACGGTGGCCAATCTGTTCCAGTGATGCGCCGAAATAGTGGCTCATGCGTCTCAGATCATGACGCATTTCCTGAGAGACTTCCAGAAATCGACGATAGGGAAAACAGAGTGCACCGGCAAAATAGTTGGCTAGACCGATGCGGCAAATGGCTTCCGCAGCCGATGACTGAAAGTTGCCCTGAGCAACATGCTCCTCGATCAGATCGGAATATTCCAAAAGGGCAATTTGGTGCGCCAGAAGGAAAGTCAGAGAAGGGTCATCCTGCGCTGAGTTGAGACTCAAAACCCGGTTTTCAGAATCGAATTGGCGCATCGTCTGATCGTTGGCTGCATGATCCTGATACCGCACGCGCACATTGTGCCTTTGCTCAAGATAGGTTTGGAAATGGGGCAGGCGATTCCCTTCCAACATATTGTTGCGAATGGCCAAATCCTCGGCCGCTCGATCCAGTTGATCAATATAGTTATCGTGATAATGAAAGTAGTCTCGCACCTCTTCATAGGGCAACAGAGACCGATCTTCACCGGTATTTTTCTGTGACGACAGGGCGTCATCGAGCACCATCAGACGTTCATTCACACGTCGATGAGCGGTGTGCAAATTGAGGAAGGCCTGCGTGAGCCAAGGGGAGTTGGAAGCCGCCATTTTGAGCTCTTGCAACCCCGGATTCGTATCGCGAAAAAGCGGGTCGGCGAGGGCCTCTTTCAAATCGGCCAGGACACGATTGGTGTCTGCAGATGCCAACTCAGCCAGTGAAAGATTGAAATTCTGCGTCAGAGCCAGCAAGACAGTGGTTGTCAAGGGTCTTTGATTGTTTTCTATCTGATTGAGATAGGAAGTGGAGATGCCGATGCGTTCAGCAAAGCTCATTTGTGTCAAGCCAAAACTTTCACGCAGCGTTCTAACCTTCGGTCCGACAAACAGTTTTTCAGCCATTATACCCTCTGGACTTTTGCAAACTTTGCAAATTGCAAAACGCAACTGCGAAAACTTTCGCAAATTAACTCAATAAAATCAAGCCCTTCATTGACTTTCTTGCAGACCCGTCGTCTAATCACCCTCAAGCACTGGCCCTTTGGCCAATGCAGGTGAGATAAAAGAATATGCGGTATTTGCCGTAAACCGCAACGTGGTTGTTACTACGTACAATGCGCGAATTGACGCAGGTCATAGGAACCAAGGGTCGATCCGGCATATAGGCAAAAAGGGAGCTGGTCGAGACATTCTTCGAAAGAGCCACGAAGAAGAACCAAACCAAAGGGCTGATTTTCTAAGTCTGACTACGGGCGGGAAATGCCTTAGGGGTTTCGACCAAAACTTGTTTTGATCAACGCTTTTACTTCTCTTTGTGAGAAGGGGGAAAACCATGCTTCTACTCGACGATACTGGCAACGAAGTACGCCGCGGACTGGGTCATCACATCGAACAGGGCACCGTCAACTACCGCACGATTGTACTGGCTGAGCCACATCCGGTCTTCACCGAATGTCTCCTCAGCATGCTGGGCATCAAGCGGGAATATACTCCGGTTCTGGATTGTTCCGAACTGGAGCAGATGCTGAGCGCTGCGCCTGACCGGGAAGACACGCTGCTGCTGCTCAATCTGGATGCCACCTCCAGCCGCGGTTCCGCTGCATTGAATGATATTCGAAAGGTTTACAAACGCGCTCGCTTGATCCTGATCTGCAACGAATCCGATCATGGCCTTGCTCACTACGCCTTGGGCAATGGCGCTGACTGGGTTGTCTTCAAAACCGCGCCTGTATCCGAGCTGCGCGCAGTTGCAAAGCGCATCAAGTCCGGTATTGCCGATGACGCCCTGTTTGAAGAAACCGAAGCTGTCATCGAACGTTCTACCCTCTACTCCAAGCTCGCCAATCTGACGCCAAAACAGATGACCATCCTGCGCTATTTGCGTGACGGCCTTCTGAACAAGCAGATTGCCTATGAGCTGGGTCTGACCGAAGCAACGGTCAAACATCACATCTCGCTGATCCTGAAAAAGCTCAACTGCTATCGCCGCACGCAGGCCGTGGCGATTGCCAACCGCATGATGTAAGGACGCGGCCACTCCTCCCAAGCCGCTTGCGAGATGATGTTAGAAAGAGAGACGTGTCCCCTGCACGCCTCTCTTTTTTTTGTCTTCTGGGACCATGGAGACATCAAAATAGCAGATATGCTGAGTCGGACAGCAGCGGGCGTTTGTTCAAGGCTGTTGAAAAAGGATAGCTGATTTTGACGCAGCTCAGTGGACAGGCTTGTCAAAAATGCCGGTATTTTCGCCCTCACCATTAAGGAATGCCGGATTCTTCACGATTCTTAAGTGGGAAGCGTACGTTCGTTTACACAAAGGAAAGGTTGATGCCGAAGACTATGCGTAGTTTTAAGCGAGAATTCCTGCGGAGGAACTGGGATGTCACTGCTTCCTAAAAGACTATCAACCAAAATTCCAGTGATCGTGATCGGGTCAGTGACCTTGCTAGTCGCGGCATTGGTTTCCATCGCTGCCTGGATGGGAGGAAATACCTCAGTCAGCCTCACCGAAACCGCATTGATCAACGCGGCAAAAGGGCGGACCAGTACAGTGACGCTGTATATGGACCAATTGCGCGGCAAGATGAATACTGTTGCCAGTCACAACACCACGGCCGATGCGGCAAGTGATTTGTATGGCGGCTGGCGCGTCCTGAAAGCAGAAGCGTCCCAGACTCTGAAAAAGATCTACGTCACAGACAATCCGAATGCGCCAGACGAGAAGTACAAACTCTCAAAGATCGACCATGATAGCTATTATGGTCAGTCCCATGGCAAGCATCAGGAAGACATTGCAACGCTGCTTGAAGGTGGCGCATTCCGTGATCTGATGTTCATCGGCAAGGAAGGCAATGTCTATTATTCCTACCGCAAGGGAAAAGCTTTTGCTCGCAACATCAATGAAAGCGGTGCAGTCAGTTCTGAACTGAAGGTGCTGCTGGAGCCGATTCTCAAAATGGCGGCTGAGGGCTCTAAAGAAAAATACAAGGGCAATGGCTTCACCGGTTTTGTTGAGGTAGACGGCAAAGTAACCGCTTACATGGTTGCTCCTGTTGTCAAATGGGATCAGGTTCTGGCCGCCGTCGCAGTCGAAGTTGAAACCGAGACCCTTGCAAAACTGATTTCCGACTCTTCCGGTCTGGGAGAGACGGGTCAGATGATGCTGGTCTCTGCGGATTTGCAGCAAGTCGATTTTACCAACAACATCGTGCAGACGCTGCCGAAATCGCTGAACGAAATTGCGCTGAATGCTGTGGGTGGAACCATGGCAAGTGGTGATGCTGAAGTGAAGGGTGTCGCCAACCGCGCCGTGGCTGTTCCTATGGCCGTGCTGGGCACGCAATGGGCAATGATTGCGGAGCAATCCTATGACGAGTTGCTGGCACCATCCAACAAACTGACTCAGAGCTTGCTGTTGGTGGGTGGTGTGTTGTTGGTGATGATTGGTGGTTTCTGCGCCTACTTTGTTCGACACTCGCTGGCACCTTTGCAAAAACTCAATCAGGGTGTGACCCAGATTGCACAGGAGAACTTCTCTGTCGATTTGCCCGACAGCTCGCGTCCTGACGAAGTGGGAGAGTTGAGTCGTTCCGTTGAGATTTTGCGTACCAACGCACTGGAACGCCGTCGTCTGGAGGAAGAAGGTCGGCACGAGCAATCAGAGCGCGCCAAGCGTCAGCAGGCGATCGAAGCCATGATCGATGGCTTTAGAAATTCCTCTACGGAGCTGCTGAACAACGTGTCCACCAACATGGACGCCATGAAGGCAACGGCACAGATTCTCTCTGGGATGGCTGACGAGACCGCAGACAAGGCCACAGTGTCTGCGTCTGAGTCTGAAGTGGCTTCCAGCAACGTGCAGACGGTTGCGTCCGCAGCCGAAGAGCTGGCGGCCTCTATCGAAGAGATTAAGCGTCAAGTCACCGAAACCACCTCAGTGGTCAATCAGGCCACCAAGGCCACGCGCGTGACGACGGAAACCATCTCTGGTCTGTCCCTCTCGGCTCAGAAAATCGGTGATGTCGTCGCCATGATCCAGGCCATTGCCGAACAAACGAACCTGTTGGCACTCAATGCCACGATCGAGGCGGCACGTGCTGGCGAACATGGTAAGGGCTTTGCTGTCGTGGCATCAGAGGTGAAAGAGCTGGCCAACCAGACTTCCAAGGCGACCGAGGAAATTGCCAGCCAGATTCAGGGGATCCAGGGTGCCACTCAGGAAGCCGTCCATGCCATTCAGGGGATTGCCGAAACCATGGAAACGGTCAACGAATATACGCGGACCATTTCTCTGGCAGTCGACGAACAGGGCAGTGCGACTTTTGAAATCAGCCAGAATGTGGCCAAGGCTGCCAGTGGCACCTTGGCTGTGGCTGGCAACATGTCGCAATTGTCCCAAGCTGCAGCGGAAACCACTCAATCCGTGGACCAGGTCGAGCAGAATAGTCAGGATGTTGCCATTCAGACCAGCCGTTTGCGCGATGAAGTGGATCGGTTCCTGAAGGGTGTGTCTGCTGCTTAACTGATTTGGACAAAGCCAGACAGATGTTATCAACAGAGGCGAGGTCCGTCAGGCTTCGCCTCTTTTGTGCTTTGCTCAAACGTTGAGCAACTGAATAAATAATAAACAGTAATATGCAAAATAGTTTGTCAAAGATTGAGCTGCATGTAGGTAGTTTAACTTTGAAAATGAGGCGGAATTGTAAAATATTGAGACAACGATGATTTTTACCAATTTCTAATTTAAGTCGGCAACACTGAGGGAAACTTATCTCGAGACAAGAGAAACCTGATGTCGATCCTTCCAAAACGCCTCGTTACTAAAATTCCAACCATTATGGTTGGATCTATTATCGTGATGGCTGCGATTTTCGTTTCTGTGGCAGCATGGATGGGAGGCAATGCCTCTGTGCAGCAAACAGACGGGACGCTGCTCAATGTTGCGAAAAGCAAGACGAAAATTCTCGAACTCTATACAGAGCAACTGCACGAGAAAATGACCGCAATGACCGGGAATGTGGTCACCATAGACACCAGCTCGGAAATGTATGCTGGCTGGCGTATCCTCAAGGACAAGGCTGCTGAAACGCTGCATGGTCTCTATATTGCGAACAATCCGCATCCGCAGGACGAGCGTCACAAGCTGGCAACCGCCGAAGCCAAGAATGTCTATTACACCAAGGCCCATGAAAAGCACCATGTCGGTGTCGGTGAACTGCTCAAGGGCGACGTCTTTCGTGACATGATTCTGTTCAGCAAAGACGGCGATGTTTTCTATAGCTATCGCAAGTCTGACCTCTTCACCAAGTCACTCGCTGACGGTGCGGCTTTCGATGAGCGTCTGAAGGCTGTTGTCGAGCCTGTCGTAAAAATGGCTGCTGACAAGTCGACTGATCCTTTCACAGGTCAGTCTTTCACCGGCTTCATCGAAGTGGACGGCCATTTGGATGCCTTCATGGTTGCTCCAGTCTACAAGAATGACAAGGTAATCGCTGCTGTTGCATTCGAAGTCAACATCGACAAACTTGCCCAAATCGTCAATGACCGCACAGGTCTTGGCCAGACCGGGACCGTCGATCTGGTTACCGCTGATGGCCATCTGCTCGATTTTGACGCCATGAAATTGGTCAGCGCGACAGAAGAAGAAAAGGCGATGGCAACAACAGCATTGGATGCGGGCTCTGCTTCCGATGATCTGGTGATGAATGGCGCCAAGTTCCGCGCCAATGCCGCGCCGTTTGAAGCTTTTGGTTTGAAATGGACCGTCGTCGCACGCCAAACCTATGATGAGTTTCTGGCTGCCTCCAACAGTCTGACCAATAGCCTGTTATTGTTGGGTGTTTTGTCGTTGTTGATCATGGGTGGGCTGAGCGTATTCTTTGCCCGTATCTCGATGGCTCCGCTCCAGAAACTCAATCGGAGTGTGACCGAAATCGCACGCGAAAATTACGATGTCGAGCTGCCTGACAGTGAGCGCGAAGATGAAGTGGGTGAGTTGTCCCGTTCCATCGAGGTGTTGCGTGACAATGCCCTTGAGCGTCATCGGCTGGAAGCAACCAGTCAGCAGGACCAGACCATGCGTGAGAAGCGTCAACAGGCAATCGAGGTGATGATTGACGAGTTCCGGTCCTCTTCTATGGAATTGCTGGGGAATGTCTCGAGCAACATGGACTCTATGAAGCAAACAGCCAATCTGCTTTCCAGCATGGCTGATCAGACCTCGAGCAAGGCGACAGGCTCTGCCTCCGCCTCACAGGTCGCATCGGGTAACGTCCAGACCGTTGCTTCTGCGGCTGAAGAGTTGGCCGCCTCGATCGAGGAGATCAAACGACAGGTCAGTGAAACGACGCAGGTTGTAGAGTTGGCCACCAACGCCACCCGCGAAACCACCGAGACCGTGTCTGGTCTGTCCCATTCCGCCCAGAAGATTGGCGATGTCATCGCCCTCATTCAGGCGATTGCAGAGCAGACCAACCTGCTGGCCTTGAACGCGACTATCGAGGCTGCCCGTGCAGGAGAACATGGCAAGGGTTTCGCTGTTGTTGCCGCTGAAGTGAAGGGGCTGGCCAACCAGACTTCCAAGGCAACTGAAGAGATTGCCAGTCAGATTCAGGGCATTCAGGGGTCTACGGAAGACGCCGTTCGCGCCATTCAGGGCATTGCCGAGACAATGGAAAAGGTCAACGAATATACCAAGACCATTTCTCTGGCGGTGGATGAGCAGGGCAGTGCCACCTATGAAATCAGCCAGAATGTCGCGCGTGCCGCCAGTGGTACTCAGGAAGTGGCCGGCAATATGGATGAGCTGTCTGCAGCCGCTGCCGAAACCACCAATGCGGTCGATGAAGTCGAACAGAAATCCCGCGACGTGGCTGCGCAGACCGAGCGTTTGCGCGAGGAGGTCGATCACTTCCTCAAAGGCGTTGCCGCCGCATGATCAGGCAAACTGTTTCACCAAAAGAAACGGGGCTGTCATGGCCCCGTTTATGTTTGTTCTGACCAGTTGGTCAAGCTTGTAGGCGCAAAAGATTTCACGAAAAAGAATGCCTGCGTTCGAGTGGTCGCATAGACACTTGCCGCGACGCAAGAAATCGGTTAAATCAGAGCTATGACACATTTGATCGCAAACAATCGGGACTGGTGGTGGCAGACGCATTAACGGCGGCTGATCCTACCCTTTTGCTTGCATAAATTGAAAATGGGATATGGCCGTCGGATTTCCGGCGGCTTTTGTGTGTCTGGCAGGTCCTGCTCATGAAGTCGCCGAAAAGAAGCGGCTGAGACAAACAACCAAGACATGGATCGGCAATCACCGGATCCGTACCAGTGAGGGTAAAATGACGAATTCACAGCGCATACCCGTCTCAGCAGAGATCGAGTTTTTTCCAGACGAAGACTATATCACGGAAGGTGGTGTCGAAGTCCTCCGCTCCGCGGGTAAAGACAATTTCGAGACGGCCTTGTCCGATTGTCTCTCAAAGCTTGATGAACAGCGCGGCGTGGTGCTGGTCTCCAACTATGAATATCCCGGTCGTTACACCAGAAGCGAGTTCGGCTTCGTCAATCCGCCTCTGGTGATCACCGCGCGCGGCCGCACGATGACCATCGAAGCATTAAATGATCGCGGCGTGGTGCTGATGCCAGCCATTCACAAGACCATCAAGGACCTGTTTATCCTCAAGAGCTATCAGGCAGACGACACCCAGATTTCCCTCGAAGTGAAAGAGCCCGAGGGCACCTTTACCGAGGAAGAGCGCAGCCGTGTGCCTACCGTCTTCTCGGTGGTGCGCGAGATCGTCGCCCTGTTCAAATCCGGTCAGGACAGCATCCTCGGCCTTTACGGGGCCTTTGGCTACGATCTGGCCTTCCAGTTCGATTCCATTGAGATGCAGCTTCAGCGCCCGGATGACCAGCGCGACATGGTTCTCTATCTGCCCGATGAAGTGATTGTCGTCGATCTCTATGCCGAAGAGGCGACCCGCTATCGCTATGACTTTGCCTTTGAAGGCAACACGACCGAAGGCATGGAGCGCCCAGAGCGCAAGGATCCCTTCAAGCAAACCGACCGCAATCCGCCTGAAGGCGACCACAAGAAGGGCGAATATGCCAATGTGGCGCGTAAGGCGGTCGACTATTTCAAGCGTGGTGATCTGTTTGAATGCGTGCCCGGCCAAACCTTCTATGAGCCGGTCAAATGCCTGCCTTCTGCCATTTCCCGTCGTCTGCAACAGATCAATCCCTCGCCCTATGGCTTCATGATCAATCTGGGCGCCCAGGAATATCTGGTCGGTGCCAGCCCGGAAATGTTCGTCAAGGTTTCTGATGGCAATCTGGTCGAAACCTGCCCGATTTCCGGCACCATCCAGCGTGGTCGCGATGCGATTGAGGACAGCGAACAGATCCTCAAGCTGCTCAACTCCAAAAAGGATGAGAGCGAGCTGACCATGTGCTCTGACGTCGACCGCAATGACAAAAGCCGCGTTTGTGTGCCGGGCTCGGTCCGGGTCAAGGGCCGTCGACAGATCGAGCTTTATTCCCGCCTCATTCATACCGTCGATCACATCGAAGGTCGCCTGCGGGAAGGCCTCGATGCGATGGATGCCTTCCTGTCCCATGCATGGGCTGTCACCGTGACCGGAGCGCCAAAGCTCTGGGCCATGGACTTCATCGAGAAACACGAAAAATCGCCGCGCGCATGGTATGGCGGCGCGATTGGGATGATCGGCTTTGATGGCAACATGAATACCGGCCTGACCTTGCGCACCATTCGCATCAAGGATGGCGTGGCAGAAGTGCGTGCCGGTGCCACCTTGCTTTATGATTCCGATCCTGATGCGGAAGAAGCGGAAACCGAACTCAAAGCTTCCGCCATGCGGGCAGCTATCCGCGATGCGGCCAATCCGGAAAAACTCGCTGCAGGCAACCCGCACCGGCAGGTTGGCACTGGTGTCAAGATTCTTCTGGTCGACCATCAGGACAGCTTTGTGCATACGTTAGCGAACTATTTTCGCCAGACCGGGGCTGAAGTGGTGACCGTGCGGACGCCCGTCGCCGATGATGCCTTTGACAAGGTCCGGCCGGATCTGGTGGTCATGTCGCCGGGGCCGGGCTCGCCGCAACATTTCGACACCAAGACGACCATCACCAAGGCTCGCGCCCGCAATCTGCCAATCTTCGGCGTTTGTCTCGGCCTGCAAGCCATTGCAGAAGCCTTTGGCGGCTCCCTGCGTCAGCTCAGCGTGCCAATGCATGGCAAGCCTTCGCGCATTCGTCTACAAGGTGGTTCGCTGTTCAAGGGATTGCCAAAACAGGTGGTTGTCGGGCGTTATCACTCGCTGTTCGCTGATCCAGTCTCCCTGCCACAAGAGTTCGACATCACTGCCGACACGGATGACGGCGTCATCATGGCGATCGAGCATCGTAGCGAGCCGATTTCTGCGGTTCAGTTCCATCCCGAATCGATCATGACATTGGGTGGCAATGCGGGCATGCAGATGATTGAAAATGTCATTCTGCGGGTCAAGGCGGCGAAATAGCCGCAGGCAAAAGAGTGCGCGCCCCATTTGGGCGCGCACACCCTGTTTTTCTCCACAATTGCACTGCGAAAGCGCAAGCGTCCTCAAGCAAAGGCGACAAGGTTTCATTTTGTCGCTAACATGTTCGCAACTGCGTGCTTCTCTATTGATATCACGGGGGAATTTCACTGAGACACTGGACTCCAGCCAGCCGTCGCACTTGAAACAGTGAAATGAGAGGACATCAAAGAGAAGACAATTGATGTGGGCTAGGAGTGGCAAATGACGGCGCATTGGACAATCGCAACGGTTCGCAAGGCACTGGATGAGGGCAAGATTTCCTCGGTCGAATTGGTCAGTGCTGCCTTCACGGAAATCGAGAAAGAGGGAGGCGAGGGGAACCGCACATTCATTCGCACCTTCAAGAACACCGCCATCACACAAGCTGCAGCCTCCGATGCCCTGCGCAAAATGAATGTGCCTCAGGGGCCGCTTGCAGGCATTCCGGTCTCCCTCAAGGATTTGCTTGATGTGGCGGGAGAGCCAACCACTGCAGGCTCTGCAGAGTTGGCCAAAATCGCCCAACCGGCATCCGCTGACGCCGACATTGTCGCGCTCTTGCGCGCTGCCGGGGCTGTTATCCTCGGTCACACCAACATGACCGAGTTTGCCTATTCCGGCCTTGGCATCAATCCGCATTTTGGCACGCCACTCAATGTCTGGGATCGTCAGATTGGCCGCGTGCCCGGAGGTTCCTCGTCCGGGGCGGCCCTCTCGGTTGCGGAAAACATGGCTGTTGCTGCCATCGGGTCGGATACGGGCGGCTCCATCCGCATCCCGTCAGCCTTCAACCGACTTTATGGTTTCAAGCCGAGCTTCGGTCGTCATTCCCTCAAGGGAGTTACCCCGCTTGCTCGCTCCCTAGACACGGTTGGGCCTCTGGCCAACTCCGTCGAGTGCTGCCGCATTATTGACGCCGTGATGGCGGGACATCCTGTTCCTGAAGCCAACCTGCGATCCCTTGTGGGCAAACGCTTTGGCATTCTGGAAACCATTGCATTGGACGATCTGGATGTCGAGGTGGCGGGCAGCTTCGTGCGTGCGCTTGAAACAATCGCTAAGGCTGGTGCGCGTCTTGAGCGCATCAAGGTCGATGCCATCGAGCGTTTCTGGGACATTGCCAAACTTGGTAGCATTGTCGGGGCCGAAGCCTTCCACGCCCATCGTGGCTTCTTGCAAGGGCATGCCAACGGCATGGATCCCCGTGTCCGTCAGCGTCTGGAAGTGGCGGGTGGCATCTCATCTGCCGACTATCTCGACATGCTTGATCTGCAAAAGGACATGCAGGTTCGAACCCATCTTGCGACCCGCAATTATGATGCCGTCCTGATGCCGACAGTGGCCATCGCGCCACCGGAGCTCAAGCCGATCCTGGCGTCCGACGAACTCTACGGGGAAACCAACCTCAAGATTCTGCGCAACACGGCAATCGGTAATATCCTCGGACGTCCAGCCATGACCATTCCCATCGGTATGCCTGATGGTGCGCCAGTCGGCTTGATGGTGATGGGGGAGCATGGTGGCGATGCGGTGGTGCTCGATCACGCGGAATCGATCGACTACGTCCTGCGGCAATAATTGTCAGGCAGATACGCGTCCGGAATCAGTAAGTCGAAATAATTCAATCGCTGAATTAAATCTTCGAGTTTCACTGATAGCACAATCACTTAACGGGGTTGAACGAGGATAATTGGTGTCTTAAACGAAAGGCGTATGGACGGAAAAGCCGGAATATTGGTTGTTGCAGTTGCGAAACAAAACTGCCTAAATTTCAATCACAGCCATAAAATTAGCCGTTTTCTGCGCTTTTTTCCGTTGATTGGATGCTTGCTTTGTTGCTAGGCAGCAATTCTGTGTGTCTCCTATATAACGGCAACTGATTTATCCACAAGATATATTCTAATACCAATTTGTCTGGTGATCAGCCGATCACGCAACTTTTCCGCGTCGAGTAGGCGAGATACGCAACAATTAAAATTTGCGATGCATTAAAGCATAATTATTGTCGAATACTCGTTGGCGAGATGTATTGGTTTGGTGCGCATGCGTGATCTGGCGATCTTAGGATGCACTTGCATGGATGACGCAACTTGGTTATCAGGACGCTGTCCAATAAGGAAAAATACCAGCATGGATGATCTGGACCGGCATTTGTTGTTGCTTTTGCAAAAAGATGGCCGGCGCGCTAGCGCTGACCTTGCAAAGGAAATCGGACTTTCGGTAAGCGCTACCAATGAACGTGTGCGTAAGCTGATTGATTCCGGAGCTGTCGCTGCCATTGAGGCAGTGCTCGACCCTGTGAAAAGCGGGTTTGGGGTGACAGCCTTCATTTTTGTCGATTTGGATTACTCGTTTGACGAAAACGAATTTGTATCCAGCGTTGCCAGTTTTGATGAAGTGCAGGAGATGCACCATGTCACCGGACAGCATTCCTACCTTTTAAAGGTGAGGACGCGAACCAACGATGACCTGAACCACTTCATCGTTAAGTCGCTCAAAACCCAACCGGGAGTGCGGGCGACAGAAACGCAGATTGCGCTGAATACAGCGAAGGAAACCAGAGTTTTGCCTCTATAGGGAAATGTCTTAGCCCCAGTGGTTTAAAGATGCGGCCCCTGTAGTGGCAAAGAAGAGCGTCAGAGAAGGATAGGCAACCTCGTCCCCCACACATGGTTGCCAATAACAATAATTCTCTGCCGTAGGGCCCCACGGCCCAAATACGCAGTCCGTTTGGCCTGCGGGCTGGTCGTCGTTGTCCCCCGCAGCGGCGACCAGCTGAGGGACGCCATCCCCACCCCCAGATGGTGTCTCATAAAATCAAGGTTTTACTAAAAAGGCAGCCATCAGGCTGCCTTTTCTCTTTTTGCGTGGGCTTGCGTGGTGTTGCAGTCAGGCAAGAAATGCTTTGAACGCATGGTAGGACGCCTTGGGCAGGCGCTCCAGCGTATCAAAGTCGACATGAATGATGCCGAACCGCTTGTCATAGCCCAGCGCCCATTCGAAATTGTCCATGAAGGACCAGACAAAATAGCCCGTCAAAGGCACGCCATCTTCGATCACTTCAAGCGCTGCCTTGAAGTGCATGTCGAGATAGGCGATCCGTTCCTGATCATCCACTTCGCCGTCAATCAGATGGTCGTCGTTGGCCATGCCATTCTCGGTAACCGTCAGCGGCAGCGCTCCGGTATGGGTTTCGCTGATCCAGCGTAGCAGTGTGCTGAGGCCTTGGGGATAGACTTCCCAGTTCATTTCTGTCTTTGGCAGGGGGCCCGGCTCGGAGGTGAAGTTCGGCAGCGTGCAGCCCTCACATGGTTCCTTTTCGACCACCAGATTGCGGGTGTAATAGTTGATGCCCAGCCAATCAAGTGGCGCATTGATCGCCGCCATGTCGTCCTGCCAGCCCGTGGGGAGATAAGGCTCCAGATACGTCACGACATCTTCTGGATAGGCGCCTTTGAACAGGCCGCCAAGGAACCAGCGGTTATAGATTCCTTCAGCAATTCGAGCCGCTTCGATCGAGCTTTCCTGATCATCAAAGGGCGTTGTATGCTCAAAATTGAGCACTATTCCGAGATTTTTCTGCTCCATTGACCGCAAAATCGCCACCGCTTTGGCGTGGGACAACAATACATGATGGGACGCACGGGTCGCTGCGCGAATGTCGCGCAGCCCTGGTGCATGGATCCCGTGATAGTGGCTGAGCCATGTGATGCACCAAGGTTCGTTGAACGTTGCGACGCTTTCGAGGCGATCCCCCATGCGTGTGATCATGATCTCGGCATAGTTGGCAAAATGGTCGGCAATATCCCGGTTCTGCCAGCCCCCAAGATCCGACAAGGCGCTGGGTAACTCCCAATGATAAAGGGTGAGGTGGGGTTCGATATTGCGCTCCAGCAATCCATCCACGAGGCGATCATAAAAATCGAGGCCTTCTGCATTCACTGCGCCTTTGCCCTCAGGCATCACCCGCGCCCATGAGCTGGAAAAACGATAGGAATCAATGCCTAGGTCGCGCATCAAGTCGAGGTCACCCTGCCATTTGTGATAATGATCGCAGGCAATGGATCCATTCTCGAAATTGACCACATTGCCGGGACTGGTGGCAAAAGTGTCCCAATGGGAGCTGCCGGCGCCGCCAAATTTGCTGCCCTCGATCTGATAAGCCGAGGTCGACGTGCCGAACTTAAAGTCATCGGGAAAATCAGAGCGTGAAAGAGAAAAGGACGTTTGTCGTGTCAGTGCTGGCATTGGGTGCCTCATCGCATGTGATTGGATAGAGTTCGAGATTTGAAGGATCAGACGCCTCAGGTCCAGTCGACAGACTAATCGCCTAGATAGGGGCCGGTAGACCGACCAACCACGAGATCTGTCTCCCAGAGTTCTTGGGTGAGGGGTTGATCCGGATTGTTGATCCGGTCGAGCAGGATTTCCGCCAACCGCTTGCCAGCTTCCAAAATGGAGGAGCGAACAGCAGTGAATAGTGGCACACCTGAATGCTGCAAGAAGGAAAGCTGGTCATCAAAAGTCAGGATGGACAGATCACGCCCGATTTGCAGTCCCATTTCCTGTGCAGCACGCACCACCCCTAGGGCCGTCAAGACCGATGATGTGAGGATAGCGCTCGGTGCTTCATCGCGTTCCAGCAATGTGCGGGTAACCGAGTAGCCATAGGGTTCGATCATGTCGGAGGAGAAAATGAGTGCCGGATCAGGCTCGAGTCCATGCTCTCGCAGGGCTGCCTCATAGCCGATCTTGCGGCGATAGGCGAAATCCATTTCTTCCAGACCATTCAGCAGGGCGATGCGCGTGTGACCCAAATCGAGCAGGAAGTTGGTTGCCCGCTTGAAGGAACTGCGATTGTTGACATCGAGCCAGCAATATCGATCCTTGCTGACTTCGGTTCGTCCATGAACGACGAACGGCACCTTGAGGCTTTCCAGAAGATCAATGCGCGGGTCTTCCTTGAAAGGGCCGTGGACGATAAAGCCATCCACCCGACCTGAGCGCGTCAACTCGCGATAGACGCTTTCCTGTTCCGTATCCGGCACCACCGAGATGACCATGTCATAGCCGTTGCGCGAATAGGTCTCGCCAGCCCCGGCGATGAAATCGGAAAAGTGCGGGTTGATCATCGAATGTTGCGCATTTTGCGGCACAACATGGGCAACCGAACTCGCACGCCCCATGGCCAGTCGTTTGGCGGAAGAGGAGGGGTGGTAATTGTGTTTCTGCGCAGCTTCCAGAACCCGCAGTCGAGTCTTCTCGCCGACTTCCGGATAACCATTAAGGGCGCGGCTGACCGTCGTTTGGGACAGATTCAGAATGCTGGACAATTCTTTCAAATTCACGGCTGCGACCTCACAAAAGATGCGCACAGGCAAGGGCTTATGCAGGCCAAAAGATTTGGCCTGCTTCTGCTTTTCTGGCTCGGTGGGCGATAGGAAACCGTTTGCACAGCTATCCAAAGCCCTATCAAAAGTGATCTCTATCTTACACATAGTTTGGAAATTTCTGCAATACCGATTGCGCGGGGCTTTGATGCTGCATTTGCGAAATATGACAGTTTGGAACGATTGAAATCTGATTTTTCTCAAGAAGATTGCTGATTTTTGCCAAAAACTGCCTTGACTCTGCCAATCATCCAAAGCATGCTCAAAGCAATCCAAAGCGGTTTGAAAATCGCTTATCCATCAGAATAATTGTTGATCAACAAATGCCTTTGGGAGGTTTTGCGAAATGTTGAAGACACTAATGATGGGCGTTGCTGTTGCTGCTCTTGCTGCGGGTAGTGCGCAAGCCATGGATCATCTGAAATTCAAGCCGGGCGAAGATGCACGCTTGAATTGGGCGTCTTATGAAGCGCTCAAGAAAATGGATCTCAAAGGCGAAACCATTACGGTCTTCGGGCCTTGGCTCAGCGTCGATAAGGACCTGTTTGAAAGCGTTATCGCCTATTTCGAGGAAGCCACAGGCGCCAATGTCGAATATGCTGGTTCCGACAGCTTTGAACAGCAGATCGTGATTGATACCGGTGCAGGCTCCGCGCCGAATATTGCCATTTTCCCGCAGCCGGGTTTGGCCGCTGATCTGGCTTCCAAAGGCTTGTTGACCCCTCTGTCTGACGAAACCAAATCATGGGTCAAGGACAATTACGCTGCTGGTCAGTCCTGGGTTGATCTTGGTACCTACAAGGGCAAAGACGGCAAGGACGACTATTTCGGCTTCTTCTTTAAGGTCGATGTGAAATCTTTGGTCTGGTATGTGCCGGAAAACTTTGAAGATGCTGGCTATGAAGTGCCCGAAAGCATGGAAGAGCTGAAAGCGCTCAGCGAGCAGATCGTCAAGGATGGTGGCAAGCCATGGTGTATCGGTCTGGGCTCTGGCGATGCGACCGGCTGGCCTGCAACCGACTGGGTGGAAGACTTCATGCTCCGCACGCAGTCGCCAGATGTCTATGACAAATGGGTCACCAATGAAGTGAAATTCAACGATCCTGCCGTTGTTGGCGCGATCGAGGAATTCGGCTGGTTCGCGCGCAACGATGATTTCGTTGATGGCGGGGCAGGGGCCGTTGGCACCACCGATTTCCGTGATAGTCCGAAAGGTCTCTTCTCCTCTCCTCCGAAGTGCTACATGCATCGTCAGGCATCGTTCATTCCGTCCTTCTTCCCGGAAGGTACGCAGTTGGGTGAAGATGCGGACTTCTTCTACTTCCCTGCCTATGCCGGCAAGGATCTTGGCAAGCCGGTTCTGGGCGCAGGCACTCTGTTTGCGATTACCCGCGAGTCCAAAGGCGCGCGCGCTTTCATCGACTTCCTCAAGTCGCCAATCGCGCACGAAGTCTGGATGGCACAGTCTGGTCTGCTGACCCCGCATAAAGGGGTGAATGTTGATGCCTATGCGAATGATGCGCTGAAGAAACAGGGTGAAATCCTGCTCAATGCAACGACCTTCCGCTTCGACGGCTCTGACCTGATGCCCGGCAAAATTGGTGCCGGTGCCTTCTGGACCGGTATGGTTGACTATGCTGGCGGCAAGGATGCCCAGACTGTCGGTGACGAAATTCAGAAAACCTGGGACGCACTCAAATAAGCGAACCCATGCTGAATGTTGGGAGTCCCCCAACCTCCCAAACTGGATGGTTCCCGCTATGTGCGGGGACTGTCTGCTCGGGGCTTGAATGCTCCGTTTAACAAATGGCGTCACCTGTTCTGGTCGCAAATCATCGAAGGGCAAGACATGCCCGAAATGCCCATGATGCAGCCAGAGGCGAAATCGATCAGGATCGAAAACAGGACCAAGTCTTCATATCAGGCCAAAGCAAAGGCAACGCGGTTACCCGGGAGTGGCAACGAGCGAGGCTGGACTTTCAGCCGATTTGGAGCAGACTTGAGGAATGTTGGATTTCCAAGTCTTCAGCAAAAACAGATAAGCAGCGTTTTGATCCAATCCCGCATGGATTGTCGGAAAAACGCTCAAGGTGGAGCGCGACAGTATGGAACAAATTGCATCCGCACTCGGCATCGTCGTCGTCGGCGTCTTGGGTTGTGTGGTCTATTTCGTCGGTTCGAACTGGTTCCTGGATCGGCTATATCCAGCTGATGCAGCCTCACCGGAACAAAGTGTGCGCAACCTGGCGATGGTACACCGGATCAGACCTTGGCTGTTTCTTGGTCCGGCCCTTCTGGCCCTGACCCTCTATCTCGTCTATCCGGCCGTCGCATCGCTGATCTTGTCGGTTCATGACAAGAATGGTGACACCTTCATTGGTCTGAACAATTATATCTGGCTGTTTCAGGACCGCGAATTCCATCAGGCGATGTTCAACAACATCCTCTGGTTGGTCTTTGTGCCGGCCATGTCGACCTTCTTCGGGCTGGTCATCGCCGCCCTGACCGATCGCATCTGGTGGGGCAATATTGCCAAATCGCTGATCTTCATGCCGATGGCCATTTCCTTCATCGGGGCGTCGATTATCTGGAAGTTCATCTATGAATATCGTGGTGAGGGGTCGGTTCAGATCGGCCTGCTCAACGCTGTTGTTGAAGCCATGGGGATGGAACCTCAGGCATGGATCACGCTGCCTTTCTGGAACAATTTCTTCCTGATGATCATTCTGGTCTGGATTCAGACCGGCTTTGCCATGGTTATCCTGTCCGCTGCCTTGCGCGGGATCCCTGAGGAAACCATCGAGGCCGCGGTCATTGATGGTGCCAATGGTGTCCAGATCTTCTTCTACATCATGGTGCCGCAAATCTGGAAAACCATCGCCGTCGTCTGGACCACCATCACCATCACGGTGCTAAAGGTCTTCGACATTGTCTTTGCCATGACAAATGGGCAATGGGATACGCAGGTTCTGGCCAATCTCATGTTTAGCTGGATGTTCCGCGGTGGCGGTGACTTCGGGCGCGGGGCGACCATTGCGGTCATCATCATGCTGCTCGTTGTTCCGATCATGATCTGGAACATCCGTCAGGCCAACGCAGAAAATAAAGGGCTTTAACATGATCTCGGGATCCAAAACAAAATCGCCCTTGATGTGGGTTGTGCACCTGTCCGTTGTGCTTTTGGTCCTGCTCTGGACCATGCCGACCATCGGCCTGTTTGTCTCCTCGATCCGCGACAAGGATCAGCTGGCCGTCTCCGGCTGGTGGACAGCCCTGTTTTCCTCAGAGCAGAATCTGATCGGCCGCAGCCTTGGGCCGGACAGTCAGATTGAAAAAGACGGTGTCTTCGTCATCCGCGGCAACATTCTTGAGGAAACCGAAAAAGCCGGAAAGATCACGGCATTTGGCTGGCGTGCTCAGGAACCGACAGCCTATGAGCCGGGGGCCGTTGCGGAAATGCGCAAGGGTCAAACCCTCAAGGTTGAGGCAGATGGCTCCTATGAATTGACCTCTGCAACCAAATGGAAAGGCAGTCGCGGCAAACGGCTCTTTCATACCGTTGCCAGTCCACCGATCTTTACCCTCGACAATTACCGTGAAGTGCTGACCGCTGAAGGCATTGGCCGCAGCTTCATCAACTCGCTGACAGTGACCATTCCTTCCACCATCATCCCGATCCTGATCGCCGCCTTTGCCGCCTATGCGTTGGCTTGGATGCAGTTTCCGGGCCGTGCCATTCTGGTTGCTGTGGTGGTTGGCCTGCTGGTCGTGCCGCTGCAAATGTCGCTGATCCCGCTCCTCCAACTCTACAACAAGATCGGTGCCTTTATGGGGGTGCCTGCCAAGACCTATCTGGGCATCTGGTTGGCCCATACGGGCTTTGGTTTGCCGTTGGCGATCTATCTATTGCGCAACTATATCTCCGAGTTGCCAAAGGAGATCATCGAGTCTGCGCGCGTCGATGGCGCCAGTCATTTTGATATCTTCATCAAGATCATCCTGCCGCTCTCTTTCCCTGCTTTGGCCTCGTTTGCCATTTTCCAGTTCCTTTGGGTCTGGAACGATCTGTTGGTTGCCATGGTTTTCCTGGGCAATGGTGAGGATCAATTGGTGTTGACCGGGCGCTTGAGAGAAATGCTTGGCTCGCGCGGTGGCAACTGGGAAATCCTGACGGCTTCCGCCTTCATCACCATCATTGTGCCCCTTGGCGTCTTTTTCTCGCTCCAGCGTTATCTGGTGCGCGGTCTGCTCGCCGGCTCAGTGAAGGGTGGCTAGGAACATTCAACCCTGTTTTGCATAACAAGAACAACACAGACATATCGGAACAAACATGCAGAATACCAGCATTGACAAGGATTGGTGGCGTGGAGCGGTGATCTATCAGATCTATCCGCGGTCCTATCAGGATAGCAATGGCGACGGCATCGGTGATCTCAATGGCATCACCCAGCGCCTGCCATATGTGGCTTCTCTTGGTGTCGACGCCATCTGGATCTCGCCGTTCTTCACCTCGCCGATGAATGACTTCGGGTATGACGTCTCGAACTATTGCGATGTCGATCCGATGTTTGGCACATTGGCCGAGTTCGATGCCCTGATCGCCAAGGCGCACGAGTTGGGCATCAAGGTTATGATCGACCTCGTCCTCTCCCACACGTCCGACCTGCATCCATGGTTCAAGGAATCTCGCTCCAGCGCCGACAATGACAAGGCTGACTGGTATGTCTGGGCCGATGCCAAACCGGACGGCACCCCGCCCAACAACTGGTTGTCGATTTTTGGCGGCTCTGCGTGGGAATGGGACACAGGTCGGCAGAAATATTACCTGCACAACTTCCTGACCAGCCAGCCGGACCTCAACTTCCACAATATGGATGTTCAGCAGGCCCTTCTGGATGTGACCCGCTTCTGGCTTGAGCGCGGTGTCGATGGCTTCCGGTTGGATACCATCAACTTCTATGTCCACAGTCAGAGCCTGAAAGACAATCCGGCTTTGCCGCCAGAGAAGCGCAGCTTCAACACCACCACTGACGTCAATCCCTATGCCTTCCAGTCGCATCTCTATGACAAGAGCCAGCCGGAAAATCTTGAATTCCTGAAGAAGTTCCGCGCTGTTCTGGATGAATATCCAGCAGCGACCGCTGTCGGCGAGGTGGGTGACGAAGAGCGGGGGCTTGAGATTGTCGCGGACTACACCTCAGGCGGTGACAAGGTGCATATGTGCTACGGCTTTGACTTTCTGGGCCCTCGCGTACCGGATCCGAAGTTCGTCCATGACGTTTTCAGCGATTTGCACGAAGCTGCCCCTGACAGTTGGCCTTGCTGGGCCTTCTCCAACCATGATGTGGTCCGCTATGCAACGCGCTGGCCGGTCAATCCGGATTTGCAGGATGCAGCCAATCACATGCGCATTGCCTTGCTTCTTTCCATGCGCGGGTCCGTCTGCCTCTATCAGGGCGAAGAGCTTGGATTGGAAGAAGCCGACGTTGCTTTTGAAGATTTACAGGATCCGTATGGCATCCGCTTCTGGCCAAAATTCAAGGGCCGTGACGGGTGCCGAACGCCGATGGTTTGGGATGAAACCAAGCCACAGGCAGGCTTCTCCGAAGGCACTCCGTGGCTGCCCGTGGCCGATAGCCACAAGCCGAAATCGGTCGCTCAAATGGAAGCCCGCAATGGTTCGCTATTGCATCACTACCGCCAGATGCTAGCCTTCCGCAAACAGCATGTTGCCCTGATCAAAGGGGATTTGTTGTTTGTCAATACTGAAGGCAATGTGCTTACCTTCATGCGTGAATTGGGTGAGGACCGTGTCTTTTGTGCCTTCAATCTGGTGGGAGAGATGCAGGAGGTCGCCTTCGACAGCCTCAACATTGAACCACTTGAAGGCTGTGATTTCGGCGCTCAGATCAAAGAGGGCAAGCTGCGACTGCCTGCCTACGGCGCTTTCTTCGGCGCGCTCAAGTGACCTTTCTGCCCGCCGCCCGCCTGACAAGCCGGGCGGCTGGGTTAAACCCATTTCCAATGTCGCCTGACGGCCTGCTCAAGGCCAACCTGCGACGGACACAATCGACGGGAGGACAGGATGGCAAGCCTGAAGCTCACCAATATTGAGAAGGCCTACGGCTCGACCAAGGTTCTCAAGAATATCAATCTCGAAATCGAGAAAGGCGAATTTGTCGTCTTTGTCGGACCTTCGGGATGTGGCAAATCCACTCTGCTTCGAATGATTGCCGGGCTGGAGAGCATTACTGGCGGATCGCTGGAGATTGACGGTCAGGTCGTCAACGAGGTGCCTCCGTCCAAGCGTGGTATCGCGATGGTTTTCCAGACCTATGCGCTGTATCCGCATATGACCGTGTTCGACAATATGGCGTTTGGCATGCGCATCGCCAAGGCGAGCAAGGAAGAAATCCAGGAGCGGGTCACCAAGGCTGCAGAAATTCTGCAATTGACCCCATATCTGGAGCGTTTGCCAAAAGCTTTGTCCGGTGGTCAACGCCAGCGCGTTGCCATTGGTCGCTCGATCGTGCGCAACCCGAAAGTCTTCCTGTTTGACGAGCCTCTGTCCAACCTTGATGCCGCCCTGCGTGTGGCGACCCGCATCGAGATTGCCCAGCTCAATGAGAGCATGCCGGATGCGACCATGATCTATGTGACCCACGATCAGGTCGAAGCCATGACATTGGCCGACCGGATTGTCGTCCTGTCGACCCGTGGCATCATCGAGCAATGTGGCGCACCGATGGAGCTGTATCAGAATCCACGCAACGTCTTTGTCGCCCGCTTCATCGGCTCGCCTGCCATGAATGTCTATGACTGCGTTGTCACCGAGACCGGCGACCAGACCAAAGTTTCCTTCAAGACAGACGAAGCAGGCTTCACCGTTCAGGTGCCAAGTGCGGCCGAGTTCAAAGGCAAGAAAGCCAAATTTGGCGTTCGCCCGGAAGATCTCCGTCTGGCAGAGGAAGGCGAGGAAGCCCTGTATGATTGCGAAGTGCGGATCGTCGAGAAACTGGGTGAAGTCACGTTGCTCTATCTTGAGCCGCCGCAACAGGGAGCCGAGCCTCTGATTGCCAAAATTCCCGGCAATCATGACTTTTCCCGCGGCGAAAAAGTTCGTCTGACGGCAGACGATTCCAAGCGTCATCTCTTCACCGAGGACGAGCGCTCTTTCCGTTGGCTCAGCGAAGAATAAGCCAAAATGTCCCCACGACGAAAAGCCGGATGAGAGGTCATCCGGCTTTTTGTTTTGCTGTTCCTGCCAATAAAATGATCAGTCAATCGATTCCAAAACCGAGCGAATGATATCCATCAGTTCGTCAATCTGCTCTTTCTTGATGATCAGTGGTGGCGACAAGGCGATGATGTCGCCGGTTACCCGGATCATGGCCCCTTTTTCCCAGGCCTTGACCATTGCCTCGCTGGCCCGTGCGGTTGGTGCATTCGGACGTGATTCCAACTCGATGGCGCCGACAAGACCAAGGTTGCGCAAATCGATCACATGACGTGTGCCTTTAAGGCTATGGATCGCATCTTCCCAATAGGAAGAAAGCGAGGCAGCCCGCTCAAACAGCCCTTCCTCAGCATAGGTATCAAGCGTCGCAATACCGGCCGCCGCCGCCAGCGGATGACCCGAATAGGTATAACCATGGAACAGCTCAATCGCCGCATCGGCATGTTCCATGGCAGACTCATAGATCTTGTTGGCAACAATCACGGCCCCCGCAGGCACCACTGCATTGGTCAGGCCTTTTGCGGTGGTGATGATGTCCGGCTTCACGTCGAAATAATCCGCAGCACTGGCCGATCCCAGACGCCCATAGGCGGTGATCACCTCATCAAAGATCAACAGGATGCCATAGCGGTCACACAATTCCCGCAAGCGCTTCAAATATCCCTTCGGCGGCAACAGCACGCCGGTTGATCCAGCCATCGGCTCGACGATCACCGCTGCAATGGTCGAAGGATCGTGCAAGGCCGCGATGTCGATCAGCGCGTCAGCTCGTTCCACCCCATGCTCAGGGCAACCGCGTGAGAAGGCATTGCGCGCCAGATCATGGGTGTGGGGCAGATGATCCACCCCTGTCAGAAGCGAGCCGAAATGCATGCGGTTCTTGACGATGCCACCCACCGAAATGCCACCAAACCCGGTGCCATGATAGCCCCGTTCGCGGCCAATCAGTCGGGTACGGGCCGCGTCGCCCCGCATACGGTGATAATGCAAGGCAATCTTCAGGGCCGTATCGACCGATTCCGAGCCGGAATTTGTGAAAAAGACATGGTCCATGCCTTCAGGAAACAGGGCCGATACGCGCGTGGCAAACTCGAACACCTTGGGATGGCCGAACTGGAAGTTCGGGGCATAGTCAAGCTCGGCAACTTGCTTCTGGACCGCTTCGGTGATCCGGGGGGCATTGTGGCCCGCATTGACGCACCACAGTCCTGCTGTGCCATCGAGAATTTCACGGCCATCGGCGCTCTTGTAATGCATCCCGTTGGCAGACACGACCATACGGGGATCCTTTTTGAAGGCCCGGTTGGCGGTATAGGGCATCCAGAAACTGGACAGGTCATTGGGCTTGGAAGACATCTCGTTCATGTTCGCCTCGTCAAGGGTGATTTGTGTTTTTCCCGATTGTGCGAATTTTGCTGATAACGAACAAGTCTTTATCTTGATTGCCATAAGAGGCTGAAATTGCGTGGCTAGAAATTGAGATGTTTAGTATATTGAACAAATGAACATTTCGAGCGACGAGGCGAGCATGACAGAGGCACTGCAATCAGGTCGTGATGAGGCCGCTCACGACATCCGAACAGATATCGGTCAGCGACTGCGTCAGGTGCGATTGGCGCATGGCCTCTCCCAGCGGGCCCTGGCCAAGCGGGCAGGAGTTGCCAACGCCACCATTTCGCAAATAGAGAGCGGAGATGCCAATCCATCTGTCGGGGCACTCAAGCGCATCCTCGATGGACTTGAGATGGATATGGGCCAATTCTTCACCCTTGAGTTGAGCGATGGTGGTCGGCATTTCTACAAGGCCAGCGAGTTGGTCGAGATCGGGCGTGGCAAGACCTCGTTCCGGCTCGTTGGGGCAGATCGCCCACAGAAGGCCATTCAAATGCTGCATGAAACGCTGATGCCGGGCGCTGACACCGGCAGGGTCTTTCTCAGTCATCAAGGCGAGGAATGCGGTATCGTGATATCAGGCAGCCTTGAGGTGACCGTCGGCGAGGCGCGTCAGGTCTTGCGAGCCGGGGATGCCTGGTACTTCGATAGTGCGTTGCCACACCGCTTTCGCAACAAGGGGGCCGAGCCCTGTATTTGCATCAGTGCCTGCACGCCGCCCTCCTTCTGAAGGGGGACAAAAAAGGGCCCATAACGGGCCCTTTGATCGACGGATTGAAGCGCGCTTAGCTGTTATGCTTGGTTTCGACCGCGTTCGATGACAGCCGGTTGCCAACGGCGATCAGGATCAGCACGGAGACATTCATAACCAGCGCATAGATCGAGGACGGCACCATGAAGCGTCCGTCGCCGAGGAAATTGGCAATCACCAAAGCCAAGGCCACATTCTGCAAGCCGCACTCAATGGCGATGGTCAGCGACTGACGAGTTTCCAGCTTGAAGATCTGGCTGATGATCAAGGCAGACGCGATGGCCAAACCGTTCAACAGGATCACGGCGGGGCCAACGGTGCTCCAATGGGCTGTGATGCTGCTCCACTCGCTGTAGAAGGAGGTGAAGACGATGGCAGCGAAAATCGCCGAGGCCACAAATTTCGCCGGGCTTTCAATTCGCTTGATCAAGCTTGGCAGGAAATGTCGCAAGGTCATGCCGATTGCCAACGGCAGGGCAGAAATGGCCAGAACCTTTAACGCGGTTTCACCAAATGGCAGGGCATAGAGATTGGACTCGGAGCCAGCCAAACCCGTTTCGCGGAACAGAAGGAAGGCGGCAGAGAGGGCCGTTGGGATGGTAATGAAGGCAAGAAGGTTGGTGATGATCGTCAGCGAAATCGACAGAGCGGTCTTGCCGCGCGCCAGCACGGTGAGAAGGTTCGAGGTGATGCCGCCGGGGGCTGCTGCCAGAATGATCAAGCCGATGGCATAGACTGTGTCAAGTTTGGTGATCAACGCTACACCGAAGGCAATCAGAGGCAGAAACAGGATTTGTGCCACAATACCCGCACCGACAGCCCGCAATTGCTGAAACAGAGCTTTAAAATCTTGCAGTCGAACCGACAGTCCAACCGTAATCATGATCAGTGCCAAACCCAGAGGAATGAGAGGTGTGTTCACGTTGTAACCTTCCTGATGCCAGTCCTATGCCCGCGTCGACCAGCACTCTGATTTATTGCCTGCACCGACCATAGCCATTTTGGTCAGCACCCATCTTTGACGATAGTCATGCGGCATACGATTTTTCACATACATCGTAAGTCTTACACCTATTTGCCACATTTCTGCGCAGAAATACAAGCATTAGCAGCTATGCAAAAGTGGGGGAGAAAGCCCGAATTCCGGTGAAACAACGAGGCAATCTGGTGTCTTCATTCAGCATTTGCACCTTGATGGATGTGATCTGGAGCCTAACGATAGAAAGGAGTGTTTAAATTTGAACATGAATTGCATATTTATAGGGCATGATATCTTGACCCGTGGTCGGGCTTTCGATCATATGCCATCGTGATACCGTGATAATAAGGAACCAGCATGAAACAACTTCTCCTTGCCGCAACCCTCATCCTGACCGCCGCGTCTGCGCAGGCTGCGGACTGGTCCGTCGGCTCGATCACCGTTTCTGATCCCTTCGCCCGCGCGACTGCAGGCAAGGCAAAAGCTGGCGGTGGATTTCTGATGATCACCAATAAGGGCGAAGCAGATCGATTGGTCGCAGCCCGTGCCGATGTGAGTGCGACCACCGAACTGCATACCCACATCCATGAAGGCAATGTGATGAAGATGCGTCAGGTCGAGGCGATTGATGTGCCCGCCAATGGCGAAGTCGCCCTGCAACCGGGCGGTTTTCATGTCATGTTCATGGGACTCAATGGGCCGCTGAAAAAGGGCGAGACTTTTCCGCTGGAACTGACCTTCGAGAAGGCGGGCAAGGTCACGGTTGACGTCTCAATTGCTTCGATCGGGGCCAAAACGGCTCCGAATATGGACCATTCTAAGATGGACCATTCCGAGATGGATCATTCCACAATGGATAAGGCCGACATGAAGCATGACGACATGCAACAGGGCGACATGGAGAAGCATGATCACGGCAAGATGGATCATTCCAAAAACTGAACTCAGCCTCTGATATTGCTCTTGGAACGACAAAAGCCCGGCAATTGCCGGGCTTTTTGCGTGGTTCTGTTCGCAGGTTTACGCAAGCAGCATTATGGCACTGAAGGCAACGACCCAGACCAGCTGAAATTGTGATGTTGCGACCAGACATTGATTGAGATCGGCAGGCGTTTCAGCCAGAAACAGTTTGCGGATCGGCATGGTAAGCGCATAGGCGGCCAGAATGGCAGTCACCACAAGGCTCACCAGACTGACGGTCCCATGATGAATCAGATTGAAAACATGGATCATGCCAATGCAGGAGATCAGCATCATTGCGGTATAGAGGCGCTTGGTCTTGCGGGGCCCCAACTGGATGGCCAGCGTTCTGCGGCCACCTTCCTTGTCGCCAACCCGGTCGCGGTGATTGTTGACGGTCAGAACGGATGCAGCCGGCAGTCCGATATAGACACCCGACCAGAAACTGGTTGATGTCCATTCTCCAGTCAGCAAAAAGACACTGCCCATCACCGACATGATGCCGAAGAACAGAATGACAAAGACCTCACCCAATGGCGAGCCGGAAATCGGGTAGGGGCCGGAGGAATAACCAAAGGCGCAGACAATCCCGATCGCGCCGATGGCCAGAATGGGAAGACCACCAAAATAGACCAGATAAAGTCCACTGAGTGCCGCAAGCAGCAAAAATCCAACCGCCGCCTTGCGCACCGTGGTCACATCCATCAGCCCAAGGCTTGTCACGCGCGGTGGCCCCAATCGTTCACTGGCTTTGTCCAGACCAGAGCTGGCGTCTGTGGCATCGTTCCACAGATTGGTGGCAATCTGGATGGAGGCGGCGGAAATCAAGATTGCAGGCAGCATCAGCCAATGGACTGGAGCGGTGCCGTCAAGCACCAACAAGCCCGCCAGTAGCACCGGGGCAACTGACAAAATAATGGTTTTGGGTCGCGTCGCCATCAGCCAGACTTCAAGCGAGCTGAGGGTCATCTGTTCCTGTAGCGCCATGAATGTCTCCAGCTGGTTTGAGCTTGCATCTCTTGTCGGACGCGCCGTCGGTCGGCATTCAGAACGGTCGTATCATACTTTTGTCGTATGAGAAAATCCAGTCTCTTTGTGACTTACCCAGACTAATGGTCCAGCAATACCGACGTTTTGAGCCGCAAACAACAGGGGCTGGCCTAGCGTCCCCGGATAACTCACGGGTGCCGGAGGTGATCCCACAGGATCACTCTGCAGCGATCGAGAGGTGCCCGGCGGCCAATGCAGCCTCAATGTCCGCAGTCATCAAGTCACCCACCCAGTCCTGCCCCCCGACTGGGGTCAGAAAGTGGGTCTGCGGTGGCGCGACAGAGGCGAGTGCGGCCATATCGTCGACTGAGTGCGACCCCAGCCCGTTAAATAGCGGCAGGACCAGTGTGTTGGGCAGCATCGTGCCGATGACGCAGTTCAGATGTGGCGCTTCGTCGAGAAACGCACAGGAGACATCGCGGAAATAGTCGGTCGTGCGAAGCTGGTCCGCCAGTTCGTTTGCCCGTTTGCTCGACTGCCGGTCAACCGACGCTCCATGCGCAGCGATCAGCAAATGCGGCCGTGTGCCGGTTAGCTTCATGCGATTCATATCGCGCACCAAAGCGCCAGTGACTGCGTCCGCCAGCCAATTCGATACGCCAAAGGGCTGTAACAGCTGCGTCGGAGCGTTCACGTCTCGCGGATCCGACCCGGTGGCTTCGGCAATTTTCTTTGGCAGAATCCGATTGCAAAAGAAGCCATCGGCCATGAAGAATGGATAAATCAAACGGTTGGGAGCGGTTAGCCTGCTCCAGGCCTCGGCAATGCTGGGAGACCCACGCAACACGCCAGCTTCGATCTGGACGTCGCCAAGATTGTTCCGCACTTCGTCAGCCAGCTCCAACAGACGTGCATTATCGCAGCGCCCGCCACGTTCGCCATGGGCAACGATCAATACGGCCTGTTCCGAGGCATGTCTGTAACTGTGCATGGCGAACGGTCCAAAGTCTGTCTTGGGTCTGACTGCCAACGCATCTGCAATAGCAAAGCGAAGAACAGGAAAAACGAAACTTTACTGGTGCTCAAAAACACCTGCAATTGGTACGTGCCAAACCGACAGTCGGATCAGGTGGTCAGAAAACCCATCTCACCCGGTTGGCCCGTGACGACAGTCTAACATAATTCTCAATTCAGTATTTTACCGTATGGCGAAGAATTTTTCGAAATTTTCTCAGACTGTTGGTCCGTCTTTTCCTTTTGTCTGCATAAGTTGGAATGCGGGTAAAAGACCATTCTTGAACCGCCTGAGCTCAAGCCTCTTTGGCTGAGAGAGATTCGCGTGCCGCTTCAACAGCTCCCATCAGGGCATCCGACAATTCGAGATTGGCGATATGGGCCTGACCTGCGTCACTCATTTTCGGTAACACCTTGGCCAGGATGCTGATCACCTTGCTTGTCTCATGATCTGCGGCAAAGTCGAGGGCATAATGCTGCAAAAAGACCAGACAAGCGACATCCTCGACCAACTGGGCACGCGGGTCGCGTTTCAGGTTCTTTTTCAGCAGCATATCAGACACGACGCTCTGGGCATCTTCATCATAACCTTGTGCCGCCATGATACTGCTGACCTTTTGCGCGTGGTGGCGCTTGAGGGCATTGCGCCACTGGTGGTATCCGGGCCGGTCCCGCGGATAGTCATCGCGTGGGATGATCCAGCGTTCAATATGCTGCCCGCGTGCAGCAATCCGTGTGAGTTCGTCCGCTTCGGGCGCAAAGGCCTCGCACATCAGGCTCATGCGGATGCCATAGAGCAGTTCCTTCGGGATTGGAGCCCCCCCTTGGGCCAGCTCCAGACGAGGATCTGCTGCATTGGCCTGATCTATGGCTTCGATGACGGCTTCATAGGTGGACATGGGACACTCCGATCAATGCTCCCGATAACAGGATGCGGCAAGGCTTTGAGGAAGAAGCCTACGCAACAGTGCAAATTCACGCAAGCGGTTCGGCACCGCGTCCGAAATCAAAAGGCTTTTGTTCCCAAATGAGACGTTACCTTCTATATTGGACATGATCAGATACTTCATGCTTTAATATATTCGAAAGCGCGAAGAAACGGGAAGAACACCAACCAGACGGGAACGTGGCCATGGCTCTTTCGCAAACCTTTTCGGCGCCCTTGCCTCCTGATCGCGTTCATCAATATGTCGACGCTTTCCTTAAAACCCCAAATTCCATCTATATTGGCCACATCGCCTCGGCTGCGGTTCTGCTTTATATTGCCAGTCAGAATCCCGCCGTTCCGGTTTGGTTTCTCTATGTCTGGGCCTTCCTTGAACTGATCGGCTATCCTGTTCTGATGGAAGTCTGGCGGCAAGTCTATCTGCGCAAGGAGCGATCCAAGCGCAATCCCTATCTCTGGATCAAGCTGATGGACGTCTTGTCGCTAATGGTTGGCACCAGTTGGGGGGTGATGAGTTTTATCAGTCTCAATCCTGACAATGCGGCCCATTTCGCCATCCAGATGTCGATTGCAGCAGGTGCGACGGCCGCAGCCGTGCGTTCGCTCGCCATCTTTCCGCGCTCCTTCATACTTTATGTCATTCCCTTTCTGGGGCTTCTGGCCCTGCGCATCATGCTACTGGGGGATGATTTCATTCTGCTCGGCGGGCTGGTCGTTATTTTCATGCTGATGTTGCTGCGCTTCGGCTCGGATGTGATGGAATCCGTGTCGCAATATATTGACATCAGCACCGACAATCTCGACCTCGCGCAGCGCTACCGGGATGCAGCGGCGGAAGCCGACCACGCGAACCGGGAAAAGACACGACTGCTGGCTGCTGCCAGTCATGACTTGCGTCAGCCCATCCATGCCATTGGCCTCTATATAGAAACCTTACCGCTCGACAAGATGGATGAACGCAGTCGTACAACGCTCGAGCGTATTCGCAGCAGTCTGCAAACCCTGTCGAAATTGTTCAACTCGCTCCTCGATGTCAGCCTGCTTGACAGTGGCAAGGTGCAGGTTCGCCCGCGCCTGTTCGACCTCGAGGACATGCTCAATCATGTGCTCGACGACTATGAGCCATTGGCCGAGATTGCCCATGTTACTTTAATGCTCGAGTGCCCGAAGGTGGGCGTCATGGGTGACGCTATCCTAGTCAGACGGATGGTGCAGAACCTGCTCTCCAATGCCATCCGTCATGCCGAGGGAGGATCCGTGCGGATCCATGTCGAGCAATATCATGGGGAGGAAGGTGATCGCCTCTCAATTGCCGTCATAGATGACGGTCCGGGAATCGCAAAGGAACATCAAGCGGTGATTTTCGAGGAGTTCACCCAGATATCCCGGCGCGCGGGAAGGGTGAATGCAACCATGAACAGTACCGACAATCAGCAAAAAGGGCTGGGCTTGGGGCTTGCGATTGTCCGTCGACTGGCTGATTTGCAGGATTTGTCCCTCGATTTGCAAACCAGCCCGGATGGCACCTGCATCAAAATTCTCAATTTCCGGGCCGAAGCCCTGAAGCCACATAGCAAAAAACGCGAACAAGCCAGTGCCAAAATGGGTGCACGATTTCATCAAAAGCGCATTCTCTTGGTCGATGATGACCGGGAAACCCTCAAGGCAACCGAGGAACTGCTGGCAAAATGGGGGTGCCGTGTTTCGGCTGCTGCCAATCTCGCCGAGTTTGCCACGATTCAGGGACCGTTCGACCTGATTGTCAGCGATTATGCTTTTGAGGATGACTTTACCGGCATCGAGGTGGTGGAAGCCGCCCGCAGTCGCTTTGGTGCTGACTTGCGAGCGCTGATCATTTCGGGCGATTCCTCGGAATATGTGCAACAGCGCGTGAAGGACAAGGGGTTGTTGCTTATTCAGAAGCCGGTCCAGCCGGTGCAACTGCGCTCAGCCATGCTCGACCGATTCCTCTCCAGCCACGCCGGAGAGCAGATCCTGTCATGACAGGCCATAGCTGGCCGCCATGGCGGATGCCGCAGCTCTGTTGGAAACCCCGAGATTTTTCATCAGGGCCGAGACATGACTGCGCACGGTGAAGGGAGAGAGATCCAGCTCACGGGCTATCTCCTTATTCGACAGGCCATGGCGCAGCAATTTCAGGATTTCAATCTGGCGGGGCGTTAAGTCGCCAAGCGGCACATGATGCTGCTGTCCCATATCCTGCGACAGGGTTGCATCGCTGATGCACACCTCGATCTGTCCTTGCATGATGTTGCGGATCGCCCGCATCACTTCCTGTGAGGATACGGACTTGGAGATGAAACCATTGACCCCAAGGCCCATGATCTGTTCGATCTCGACCGGGTCGTTGAGCATCGAGACTGCAATGATCGGGCAAAGGGCGAAACTCTGCCGCAAGCGCTTCAAGTCGCGCATATAGTCAAAGCCAGGAAAAAGCAGGTCGGACAAGATCAGATCCGGGGAGGGTGATTTTGCAATCAGGCGATTAAGACTGACCCCATCGCCTGCTTCTTCCACCTTGGAACCGGGAAACAGGTCTTCCAGCAACAGCGTCATGCCAGACCGATAAAGCGGATGATCATCTGCCAGAATGATGCGCATATCGGTCTAACTCCCTGAAAACGGCTGTTTTGGGTTCTGTTCCCTCATAAAAGTCTGGTCCCAACTGTTGCCCTTGTCCAGATGTACATCTGTATATGGCAACCGATGATCGTCAGGCCCGCAGGCAATCTCAGTGGTCAGATTTTTCGAGGAAATGCTTGTCGAGACCCGTCAGATAATCAAGGCCTTCCTTGGTCAGCACGACCGGCGGCACATCGGCGCTCTTGACCATGCCCTTGCGGGCCAAGGCAGCCCAGACACCCCGATTGGTGAAGCCGCTGGCATCTGCTGCATGCACGGTGAATTCGCCGACATGGAAATGGTCTCCATGCGGGTGGGGCAGGCGCGGGATGGTCACCGAACCATCGGATCCCCAAGCTTCATCGGGTTGGGTGCGGCCGAGAATTTGCAGCAGCACAAGGGTGCGCAGCTGGAGTTTGTTCAGTTTGAGCGGATTGACGCGTTGCATGAATTGTCTTTCTCGAAACAATGATCAGGCCGATGCTCGCGGCCCGATCTGGCTTGTTGTGCGATCCTTACATCTGCGAGGTGACCGGCTCAGCCTTCATTCTTGAAGAAGCCGGTGATGCTTGCAGAGGCAATCTGGTTTCGCATGATATTAAACCGGACATAGGCCCCTGTCATGCTCGTTGTGTCAATCGCCTCAACAGAAAGCGCATGTAGTGTGAAGATATAACGATGGGCTGGATCATCCGGCGGAGGATAGGCACCGGTAAAGCCTTCAGTGCCCGCATCATTCAAGGCACTCAACGCGCTTTCCGGCAGGGAATCGCTGGCAATCTGACCGCTTTCGGTGACCGGCAGATTGGTGATGATCATGTGCCAGAAGCCAGAACCGGTCGGAGCATCAGGGTCATAGCAGGTCAGCGCAAGGCTTTTGGCTTCGCTCGGAACACCGGACCAGACCAGAATCGGGGAAAGGTCCTGTCCACCAAGACCGGCAGACACGGATTTTTGCGGTAGCGGATCGCCGTCGTTAAAATCTGGGCTAGTCAATTTCATATCAAATCTCCGAATAAAAATGGGTAGTTCGAGGAAAATGGTAGTCTTGTAAAACCTGAGTTTGAGGAAATTTCATGACAAAGCAAGGGGCGAATGCGCGCGCGCCACAGCCAGAAACGCGAGACCCGGTTCGCACAGATTGTCCTTATCGCTGCCCCTCTTCATTCATGTCTATTTCCAGATTGATCCGGTCCGCTGAAAAGCGGGTTTTCGAATATTCGATCGGGCGTCCCTTCAGATCATGGTTGATCGCATGGGTGACCAAGACGATGGCGCCGGGCGTCAGCCGCATGATCCGCACATCATCGACCGTCGCGTGATAGGCCTCAATGATGGTCGAATGCCGAACATAATCTGACAGCCCACACGCAGCAAAAGCCTTGGTTACCGAGCCAAGGTATTGATATTGTTTAGCAAAATCGGGAAACCGCGCTGCATCATACCAGGATGTCGACCGGCTGACCGGAATATCGTCCCCCATTCCGACAGTCCGTGCGCTGAAAACCGGCGCATCAAGCGGCAACCCCAACGCCTCTGCTACATCATGCTTGGCAGCCACGCGGTCACAGCTCACAAGAACCGTGCTGCCCGTCGTGCCCTGTGCCGCCATGCCCGCAGAAAAGCGTGTGCGCTTGGAAATCGGATAGGTCAGGCGATTGGGTTCGATGATGAAGGTGCCGCGTCCCTGTTCGGCCCGCAATATGCCATCATTGACCAGAGCCGAAATGGCCGAACGCACCGTATGGCGATTGACCCCAAATTGCTTGGCCAGCTCCATCTCGGGCGGCAACTTGCCACTGTCATCCCCAAGACCGGAGGATATGCCCGCCCGGATCGCATCGGCAATCTGTCGCCACAGGGCCACGCCGCTGCGCCGTTCAATCTCGCTTTTCAGGGTCTCGGAAGCCATCAATCGGTCCTTTGATCTTACCGCCCGGTCTGATTGGTCCTTTAGCGCGATTGCCTGCTGTAGTCCAGTTCCTGCTTACAGACTTTTGCGTATCTTGCTGGAAAGCGTATGCAATTTCCAATCGCCTCGCTAGGGGGCGCAATGTCCTAAGGACTTTCATCAGTCTTTGATCCCTTCGTCACATAGCTGTCACCATTGGTGCGTAGAAGTCGGATCAAATAGGTTGTCTAGTAAAATAGACAAATTTAAACCCCAGATGCGACGGATCTCCCATGGAAGACAAAAAAAGCTCTCAGGCGACGCCGCAGACGCTCTCCGCCGACCAGCTTGCCCACCAACGCCGACTATCGATTTTGGCCAATGCTCCAAAGCAAGATTTGCTGCAGGCTTGGCTTTCCCTTGAACTGGATCCCGGCTGCGAATTGCTGCGCGGCCCGGAAACTGGTTTGATCGCCCTACGTGGTCGCATCGGTGGCGGCGGTGCGCCTTTCAATTTTGGCGAAGCCACGGCCACCCGCGCCACGGTGCGGATGGAAAATGGTGCCATCGGCCATGCCATCATGCTCGGCCGCGATGCGGGCAAGACGAAGCTGGCTGCGGTCATCGACGCCTTGGCCACGGATCGCGCCACCGCTGATCTGATCGAACGCCAAATCCTGACCCCGTTGGAACAAGCCGCCAAAGAGCGCGACAACCAGAATGCCGCAGAAACGCAGGCCACAAGGGTCAATTTCTTCACCATGGTCAGAGGGGACGATTGATGCAGAGCGCACAACCCAACATGCCGAGCCCAAAGGACACCGCCAAGGCGATGCAGGGCGGTTTGAGTGAGCCAACCCTTCAGACCCAGCGCATTTTCCGCGCCATCATGGATGCCATGGCCCGCCCGGGCACCATCAAGTCCATCAAGACCGATGCCAGACCACCCGCAGGCCTGATGCCATTGGCTGGCGCAGTCTTGGCCACCTTGGCCGATGCCGACACGCCGCTCTGGCTCGATGAGAGCCTTGCTGCCAAGCCAGCGGTCGCTGATTGGCTGACCTTCCATGTCGGCGCGCCTTTTGCGGTCGAGCCAGCCCGCGCCACCTTTGCCGTGCTGAGTGACGCCCAAAAAATCGCCTCGCTCGATAGTTTCGCCCAAGGCCAGCAGGACTACCCAGATCGCTCCACCACCCTGATCATCATGGTGGACGAATTGAGCAAGGACAGCGACTGGAGCCTGTCCGGTCCCGGCATTAAGACCACTGCACCTTTCAGCGTCACGCCCATCTCACCGCTCTTCCTTGACCAATGGGCCGCCAACAATGGCCGCTTCCCACGCGGTGTCGATGTGATCCTCGTTGCCCCGGACGCCATTGCCTGTTTGCCACGCACCACCCGGATCAACAGCCACAAAGCAGGAGAGCGCTGAAATGTATGTTGCCGTAAAGGGCGGAGAAACCGCCATCGAGGCCGCGCACCAATTGCTGGCCGACCGCCGCCGGGGGGATCGCGATGTCGATGCCCTGTCGCTTGACCAGATTTCCGAGCAATTGTCTTTGGCCGTAGATCGAGTGATGAGTGAAGGGGCGCTTTATGATCGCGAATTGGCCTCACTGGCCATCAAACAGGCCCGCGGCGATTTGATCGAAGCCATCTTTCTGACCCGCGCCTACCGCACCACTTTGCCGCGCTTTGGTTATTCTGAGCCGATTGACAGCAGCGCCATGCAAATCCAGCGCCGCATTTCGGCGACCTTCAAGGATTTGCCCGGTGGTCAGATCCTCGGGCCGACCTTTGACTATACCCACCGTCTGCTCGACCCTGCCTTGGCTGGCGACGAGGAAGTCCCAGCCCCCCAAACGGCCGAACTGGCCGATGACGCCGAAGCCATGCTGCGCGTCTCTGATCTGATTGCCGGTGAAGGTCTGATGGAACCCGATGGTGTGCTGCCAGAGGGCAAGCAGGACTGGCCAGAGCCCGGCGACATCACCCGCAAGCCGCTCGATTTCCCGCTCACCCGCGACCAGCGCCTTCAAGCTCTGTCCCGTGGCGATGAGGGCTTCCTGTTGGCGCTCGGCTATTCCACCCAGCGCGGCTATGGCCGCAACCATCCCTTCGCTGGCGAAATCCGCATTGGTGAAGTGGATGTCATGGTCGAGGTGCCAGAGCTGGGCTTTGCGGTCTCCATTGGTCGCATTCAGGTCAGCGAATGCCAGATGGTCAACCAGTTCAAGGGCTCACGCACCGCGCCACCACAATTCACCCGCGGCTATGGTCTGGTCTTTGGCCTGTCGGAGCGCAAATCCATGTCGATGGCCCTGTGTGACCGCGCCTTGCGGGCCGATGAATTTGGCGAAGACATCATCGCACCAGCGCAGGATGAGGAATTTGTCATTTCCCATTCCGACAATGTGCAGGCCACCGGCTTCGTCGAGCATTTGAAGCTGCCGCACTATGTCGATTTTCAGGCCGAGTTGAAGCTGGTGCGCCAGATGCAGGCCGAATTCTACGCCAACCACAATCCTGATGCCGATCCGGCGCAGGCAGACAGCGATCAGGAGGCGGCACAATGAGCAATAAAGCGAGCATCACGAGCCTTTCCGACCCAAGCGCAATTGCCAATTACAATTTCGCTTATCTCGATGAACAGACCAAGCGGATGATCCGCCGGGCCATTCTCAAGGGCATTGCTATTCCCGGCTATCAGGTGCCCTTTGCCAGCCGCGAAATGCCCATGCCCTATGGCTGGGGCACCGGTGGGGTGCAGGTGACCGCCTCGATCCTCGGCCCAGATGATGTCTTGAAGGTCATCGATCAGGGGTCGGACGATACAACCAACGCGGTCTCCATTCGCGCCTTCTTTGCCAAGATGGCCCGGGTTGAGACCACCACCCAGACCAAAGCGGCCAGCGTCATTCAGACCCGTCACCGTATCCCCGAAGAGCCCTTGAGCGAAGATCAGGTGATTGTCTTTCAGGTGCCTATCCCCGAGCCTCTGCGCTTCCTTGAGCCGCGAGAGACCGAGACCCGCAAGATGCACGCGGTCGAGGATTATGGCCTGATGCATGTAAAGCTCTATGAGGACATCGCCCAGAAGGGGCATATCGCCACCAACTATGCCTATCCGGTCAAAGTGAAGGGGCGCTATGTGATGGATCCGTCGCCGACCCCGAAATTCGACAATCCCAAAATGCATCAGATGCAAGCCCTGCAGCTTTATGGCGCCGGGCGCGAAATGCGCATCTATGCCATCCCCCCTTACACCGATGTCGTCAGCCTCGACTTCGAAGATTATCCCTTTGAAATTCAGGCCTTTGACGAGCCTTGCGCTCTGTGTGGCGGCACAGGCGTCTATCTCGATGAGGTCATTCTCGATGACAAGGGCGAGCGGATGTTTGTCTGCTCTGACAGTGATTATTGCGAAGACCGCCGTGCTCAGGGTTTCCGCGGCCCGATGGCACCAGATGCCAATCATGATCAAGAGGTGCCAGCATGAGCCAGCCAAATTCCTCCCAATTCCATGGCAAAGAGTTTGAGGCCAAATCCTCGCTGGTTACCCAGCGCCCGACGGACCTCAACGAAGAGCCTTTGCTGCAGGTCCGCTCGGTCAGCAAATATTATGGCCGACGCGTTGGCTGTGAAGAGATCAGCTTTGATCTCTGGCCCGGTGAAGTGCTGGCCATTGTCGGCGAGTCCGGCTCTGGCAAAACGACCCTGCTCAATTGCATCTCCACCCGCCTGACGCCAACCTCCGGCATGGTCAATTACCGCATGCGTGACGGAACCATGCGCGAGGTCTTCCGGCTGGGTGAAGCGGAAAAGCGCTTTTTGATGCGCACCGATTGGGGCTTTGTTCATCAAAACCCTGCTGACGGCTTGCGCATGACTGTCTCCGCTGGTGCCAATGTCGGCGAGCGACTGATGGCCATTGGTCAGCGCCATTATGGTGATATCCGGCAGACCGCGACCGACTGGCTCGAACAGGTGGAAATCTCTGCCGACCGCATCGATGACGAACCACGCGCCTTTTCCGGTGGCATGCGCCAGCGCTTGCAGATTGCTCGCAATCTGGTCACCGGTCCGCGTCTCATCTTCATGGATGAGCCGACCGGCGGCTTGGATGTGTCAGTGCAGGCTCGTCTGCTCGATCTGATGCGTGGGCTCGTGGCCGAATTGGGACTGGCGGCGATTGTCGTCACCCACGATCTGGCCGTCGCCCGTCTGCTGTCCCACCGCATGGTGGTGATGAAAGGCGGTCGGGTCATCGAAACTGGCCTCACAGACCGGGTGCTGGATGATCCGCAAGCGCCATACACCCAGCTTCTCATATCTTCCATCCTTCAGGTCTAGAAAGGATCGATTGATGACGTCTCCCAACATTGAGATGAAGGCAACGCCGTTGATCGTCACCAACGTTGCCAAAAGCTTCGTCATGCATTTGCGTGGCTCCATCACCATTCCCGTGGTCTCGCGGGTCAATCTGGTGCTCCATGCAGGCCAATGCGCCGTGCTCGGTGGCCCGTCCGGGGTTGGCAAAAGCTCGATCCTGAAAATGATTTACGGCAATTATGCGGTCAATCAGGGCCAGATCCTCACCTGCCATCGTGACAAGATGGTGGATCTTGCCACCGCCGATCCCCGCACCATCCTCTCGGTACGCCGCGAAACCATCGGCTATGTCAGCCAGTTTTTGCGCGCCATGCCCCGTGTCTCGGCCATGGATGTCGCAGCCGAGCCGCTGGTTGCCCAAGGCGCGGATGTGGCGGAAGCCCGCGAGCGGGCCTGCGCGATGCTTGCACGGCTCAATCTGCCTGAAAAGCTCTGGCAACTTCCGCCTGCCACTTTCTCCGGTGGCGAACAGCAAAGGGTCAACATTGCCCGTGGGTTTCTCACCGATCACCCGATCCTGCTGCTTGATGAGCCAACGGCCTCGCTTGATGCCGCCAACCGCGCGATTGTCATTGATCTGATCGAAGAAAAGAAAGCCAAGAATGTCGCTCTGCTCGGCATCTTTCACGATGCCGATGTTCGTGACGCCATCGCGGACCAGATCATTGATGTCTCGAGCTTTGCCACCAATGCCCAACTGCAGACAGAGCAAGCCAGAGACAATCTGGTCGGAGCCACAAGCGCATAAGGAACGATCATGCCGGACCACCTGACCAATAAAACCCGCCTTGGTGTTGACCCTTTGATCCATGAGACAGCCAAAGTCAGCGACAGCCTGCTTGGTCGTTACACGGAGGTCGCCGACCGTAGCCGCATCGCCGAGACGACCATGGGCGACTATTCCTATGTGATGCTGGATTGCGACATATGGCATGCAGAGATTGGCAAGTTTGCCAATATCGCCAATGCGGTGCGCATCAATGCCACCAATCACCCCACATGGCGTGCCACCCAGCATCATTTTACCTATCGCGCGTCAGACTATTTTGCTGATGCAGACATGGATCAGGACTTTTTCGCCTGGCGTCGCGATAACAAGGTCCGGATCGGCCACGATGTCTGGATCGGTCATGGGGCAACCATCCTGCCCGGTGTGCGCGTTGGTCATGGGGCGGTGATCGGGGCAGGGGCGGTGGTCTCAAAAGACGTGCCTGATTATGCCATCGTCGGTGGCGTACCTGCCCGCCTCATCCGCGAACGCTTCCCCCTAGAGATTGCCAAACGTTTGATTGCATTGGCTTGGTGGGACTGGCCCCACGAGGATTTGCGCGCTGCGCTGGAAGATTTTCGCAATCTTCAAATTGATGCGTTTTTGGCGCGTTACGAGCGCTGATTGCAACGGCATTATTCCTGATCAAACGGCTATTTGTTTTGATGGTTTATCCGCAGGAAAGCATCGCCTGTCACACAACTGAAACATGCTTTACATGCGCCTTTCACAAAGAATTCGTAGATGTTCGCCAGATCGAAACGAACAATTCAAAGCGCATTGCTTGGCGCTTGCGGGAGAAAACCAGATGCTGGAATTGACCAATGTGACACGCCGCTTCGGCACCAATACAGCCGTTGACTCCGTCACAGTGACCATTCCACAAGGCCAGATGGTTGGGATCATTGGACGCTCTGGGGCGGGCAAGTCGACCCTGTTGCGGATGATCAACCGCCTCATTGACCCGTCCGAAGGCGCGATCTCCTGTGATGACAAAAAGGTCTCGTCGATCAAGGGGCGTGAGTTGCGCGATTGGCAGCGCGATTGCGCCATGATCTTCCAGCAGTTCAATCTGGTGCCACGGCTCGACGTGTTGACCAATGTCCTGTTGGGCCGTCTCAATCATCGCAACACGCTGCTTAATCTGTTTAACATCTTTACAAGGCAAGAGCGGGCCGAAGCCCTGATCGCACTTGAGCGACTGGGCATTGAGCAAACCGCCTTGCAGCGGGCAGGGACCTTGTCCGGTGGTCAGCAGCAGCGTGTCGCCATTGCGCGCGCCTTGATGCAGAGTCCCAAGGTCATCTTGGCAGACGAGCCGATTGCATCCCTTGATCCGCTCAATGCGCAGATCGTGATGGACAGCCTCAAGGATATCAATGAGCGGGACGGCATCACGGTGGTGACCAATCTGCATACCCTTGATACGGCGCGTGCCTACTGTCAGCGGATCATCGGCATGTATCAGGGCCGTGTGGTGTTCGATGGCCCATCCTCTGAGCTGACCAATGATGCGGTGAAGATGATTTACGGCTCTTTGGAAGATGCCGAAATCTCCGAAGCCATCACGTCGACCTCCATCAAGGAATCTTTCGAGCCAGCCGTCGCCCCGGTCGCGTCAATGGCTGCAGCCGAGATCGCTTCGCCAGCGTGAATAGGCCAACAGTGAACGAACCAAAAATCTTCGATTTAACAACAGGGATGACACCGGCAAAGCCGGTTGAAACCAGGAGACACGAACATGTTTAAAAAAGCAATTCTTGCCGCCGTTTCCGTGGCTGCTCTGGCAGCCGGTGCCGCTGCTCCTTCTTATGCTGCTGAAAAAGAATTCCGCATCGGCATTCTGGGTGGCGAAAACGAAGCGGACCGTCTGCGCAACTTCCAGTGCCTCGTTGATGCCCTGCCTGCTGCCATCGGCGTTGAAAAAGTTTCCCTTTTCCCTGCTGCCGACTATGACGGCGTGATTCAGGGCCTGCTCGGCGGCACCCTTGATTATGCAGAGCTCGGCGCTTCCGGCTATGCCAAAGTGTATTTGAAAGATCCAAAGGCCGTTGAGCCAATCCTGACCACCGTTCAGACCGATGGGTCGACCGGCTACTATTCCGTCATGGTTGCTCGCAAGGATTCCGGCATGTCCAAGCTGGAAGACATGAAGGGCAAAAAACTCGGTTTCGCCGATCCGGATTCCACCTCCGGTTTCCTTGTCCCATCTGTCACCCTGCCTGCTGCTATTGGTGGTCAGATCAAGGAATATTTCGGTGACACCGGCTTTGGCGGTGGTCATGAAAACCTTGTTCTCGAAGTGGTCAAGGGCAACTTCGATGCTGGCACCACCTGGTCTTCCGGCGTTGGCAAATTCGAAGATGGTTACACCTCTGGCAACCTGAAGAAAATGGTCGATAAAGGCATCCTCGACATGGGTGATCTGGTTCAGCTGTGGCAGTCCCCACTGATCCCGAATGGTCCGATCGTTGTGCGCTCGACCCTCAGCGACGACACCAAAGCCAAATTCAAAGCCTTCATGATGGCTCTGCCGGAATCCAACCCGGATTGCTTCTCTGCCATCCAGGGCGGCGATTACAAAGGCTTCACCGAAGTCAATGAAGAGTTCTACCAAGCCATCATCGCTGCTCGTAAGGCAAAAATCGGTTCTTAATCGGATCGCATTCTCAAGCATTTGAGAATGGATGACTGGAAATGAAATGATGGGTTCGGAGCATGTCCGGACCCATCGCAACTCTCAAATGCACATCAGGTGGATGAAGAGGCTGGCAACAATCAGGCACATGCCTGATTGCGCTTTTCCTTTTGTGCGATGGCATCAGCGGCTCAGCTGATCGTTCGGCAACCATCTCCAGTTTTGTGCGCTGATCCGGAACCAGCTCGCTGACCATTTAGGCGAGACTGCTCTGGACGCTTTTTCTTTAGTTCGGTGAAGACATGACAAACATGACGCCCACGATCCCCTTGTCGGAAAGCAACAAGACTGTTGAGCGCCATTGGCAGGACCTCAACCGCAAGCGCCGCACCTACACCCTGTTGTCGGTTGGGATATTGCTGGTCGCCTTGCTTTCCTCGCTCTGGTTCGCCAACGAAACCAATGCGGGTAAGTTCTTCGACCGACTGCCTTACTTTTTCGATTTCTTTCTGGATATGGTGCCCCGCGACGGACTGGAAATCTGGCGTGCCCTGTTTGATCTCGACACGCCTTACGCGGACGGATCGTTGAAATACAACTATCCCGAAGGTCGGATCTATCTGACCGAAAGCCTCTATCTGCCGGAATATTTCTACAAGATGCTGGAAACGATCAACATCGCGATCGTCTCAACCCTGATCGGCTTCTTTTTCGGCTTTATTCTTTGCTTCCTTGCTGCATCAAACCTCACCACCCGGAAATGGCTGCGCTTCGTGGTGCGTCGCATCCTTGAAGTTCTGCGCGCCTTCCCGGAGATTGTGATTGCAGGTTTCTTTGTCGCGGTGCTGACCCTTGGTGCAATCCCGGCAATGATCGCTGTGTCGATCCATACCATCGGCTCGCTCGGCAAGATGTTCTTTGAGGTGGTTGAGAATGCTGACATGAAGGCCGACGAGGGCTTGCGGGCGGTCGGCGGCAGCTGGGTCGAGCGGGTCTGGTTCGGCATCGTGCCGCAGATCCTGCCCAACTTCCTGTCCTACGGATTGCTGCGCCTCGAAATCAACGTCCGCGCCTCCACCATCATCGGTGCCGTTGGCGGCGGTGGCATCGGAGAAGCCTTGCGCCTTTCCATTTCCCGTGGCCATGAAGCCAAGACCTTGGCCATCGTCCTGCTCCTGTTTGTCACGATCATTGCAATCGACCAATTTTCCGCATGGCTTCGCAAGAAGATTGTCGGTGATCAGGCCTTCGCCTTTGGCGGCAGCATTTAAGAGGAGACATGACCATGACCACTTTAACCGCTTCTCAGCTCGACGCCGTCATGACCCGCCATCCGGAAGTTTTTAGAGCCAACTGGGTGAAACGTTTTCGCGGCTGGATCATTTCGGTCGGCATCATTGTCTATCTGATCTTTGCTTGGCAGTTTTTCCAGATCGGGCAGGTCCTGAACAATGGCAACTGGGGCATTGCCGGTTCCTATCTTGCCGATTGGGTGTCCTATGAAGTGCGCCCGGATGTCGAGTTTGATGATGGCTTCATCAAGGTCGAGTTTCCACGTTTCTCGCCCTTGGGTAAGGACCCGCATCCAAGCTGGATTACCGAGACCCGCAAGATCATCGATATCAAACCGGCAAAAGCAGAAGAGACAAATACCGCAGCAAAACCCGCCGAGGCCTTCAGCTTCATGGCGCCGGGGGCTGGCACAGCGGACAATCCGGTTGCTCCGGCCAAGACACCGGCAAAGGAACCCGTGATCAGCTTCATGGCCCCAAGCGCACCAACCGCCACCAATCCGGCAACGCCGAGCGTGACGACCACCATCGAAGCCAAACCGGAGCGCCGCGAAGAAACGGTCTATGCCGAAGTCGCCATCGGCTCCGGTGTGGTTCAAGTTGAACCGGATCTTGTCACCCTTGTGCGCGGTGAGGAGACCCTTGTCATCGACATCGTCAAGGATGAACGCGTGCGGGCGCGCGGGGCGCTTCCAGACTGGGCCACGCAGAAATATGAAGATGGCAAGATCATCGCCCAGTTTGGGGTTGACGGCCGCATTGAGGTTGAAAATGACGAGGTGAAAATCCGGCGCCGCTTCCTTGGTTGGGAGAATTTCATCTTCGACACCAATTCACCTTACTGGAACAAGAGCTTTGGCGAAGTGATGGCGCTGATCTCCTCCGGCGATCGGATCAAACCCGAAATGTCCAACCTGTCGCTGGCAATGGACAACATCATCAACAATGCGGAATGGCAACATGGAGATGTCTGGATCAAGCTGCTGCAAACCATCGTGATGGCCTTCGTTGGGACGTTGTTCGCGACGTTTCTGGCCTTTCCGATGGCCTTTCTCGCAGCGCGCAACATCACCCCGAACCGTCTTGGCAACCAGTTGATCAAACGTCTGTTCGACTTCCTGCGCTCGGTGGATATGCTGATCTGGGCGCTGTTTTTCACCCGAGCCTTTGGTCCGGGGCCTCTTGCGGGCATGTCGGCCATCTTCTTCACCGATACTGGCACGCTGGGCAAACTCTATTCCGAAGCGCTGGAAAATATCGACGACAAGCAGCGTGAAGGCGTCAAATCACTGGGAGCCAATCCGGTGCTGGTCCAACGCTATGGGGTGGTGCCGCAGGTTCTGCCGGTCTTTCTCTCCCAGTCGCTCTATTTCTGGGAATCCAACACCCGCTCGGCCACCATCATCGGCGCTGTCGGGGCAGGGGGCATTGGTCTCAAACTCTGGGAAGCCATGCGCACCAATCAGGATTGGGAGAATGTGTTCTACATGGTTATCCTTATCCTTATTGTTGTCTATGTCTTCGATAATATTTCAGGAAAGCTGCGTGCCATGCTCACCAAAAGCTAGGCACCGGCTGCCCGCCGCCTGAAGACTCATCCAAAGCCCCAAAGGAAACCGCTGTGCCGCGCTACGCTCTCTTCTTCGCTCCGCCAAAAGACGATCCTCTGACCGAAGCTGCCGCAATCTGGCTCGGTCGGGATGCCTTTGGTGGTGGCGACATTGATCGTCCTTCTCTGATGGACGGACAGTCGCGTGAAGCCTTTGATGCCATGACAGCCTCTCCGCGACGCTATGGGTTTCATGGCACACTGAAAGCCCCCTTTGAACTGGCGCCGGGCACCAGCATCGATCAGCTCGTACAGGCACTCGATACCTATGCGGCGGGCCTGAAATCCTTCACGCTGCCAATGTTCGAGGTCGGGCGGCTTGGTCCTTTCTTTGCCCTGCGCACAGAACGCCCGAGCGATGATCTCAAGGCACTGGCCTCCAGTCTGGTGCGCGACTTTGATCCCTTTCGCGCACCGCTCGATGCCCATGACATTGCCCGCCGCAAGCCCGAAAGGCTAAGCGACAGCCAGCGGGACAATCTGATGACTTGGGGCTATCCCTATATCTTTGATGATTTTCGCTTCCACATGACCCTGTCTGACCCGATCTCCGAGGAGTTGGCTGACCGGTTTGAACAGGCGGCAAAGTGCCATTTCGAAGCAGTTCTGACCGCTCCTCAATCCGTCTCGGCCCTCTCGCTGTTTGTTGAGGCTGAGCGCGGTGCACCCTTCAAGGTGCTTCACCAGTTCCCTTTTGGCTCTGGCTCAGCCTGACGCCAAGGGATCGCGCCATTTGTGGCTGCCGATTTGTTCAATGCGGGTGACCTTGCCCCACTTAGGAAAGACGTTCGACATGAACCGAGACCTCATTTTAAAAGACGCGCAAATCGTACTGAAAGACGAAATCCTGCGCGGCCATGTCCATGTCAAGGACGGCATCATCTGCGATATCTCGGAAGGTGAGCTGCCGGAGCCATTGGAAAGCATGGCTTATGATCTGCAAGGCGATTATTTGCTGCCGGGCTTTGTTGAGCTGCATACCGACCATGTGGAAGGCCATTATGCCCCGCGTCCGAAAGTCCGCTGGAACCCGATGGCTGCGGTGTTGGCCCATGATGCCCAGATTGCCTCTTCCGGCATCACCACCGTTTTTGATGCCTTGCGGGTGGGGCTCGATTCCGATGCCGACCTGACCTACGAGGACATGAAAGCCCTTGCTGACGCCTTCCATCGCGGTGTCGAGGAAGACACATTGCGGGCCGATCACTTCCTGCACTTGCGTTGTGAAGTCTCTGCCGACGACTGTATCACCGCCTTCCATCAGTTTGATAATTACCCGTTGGTCAAGCTGATTTCGGTGATGGACCATGCGCCGGGGCAGCGTCAATTTGCCCAGCTTGAGGCCTATGCGATCTATTACAAAGGCAAGCTGAAAATGACGGATGATGAATTTGATCTGTTCTGTCAGCGCCGAATGGAAGCCTCTGCCCGCAACTCCGACAAACACCGCAATGCCATCGCCGAAATTTGTCAGCAAAGGGGCCTGATCCTTGCCTCTCACGATGACGCGACCATTGCTCATGTCGAGGAGGCAATCGCTCAGGATATTCACGTCGCGGAGTTCCCGACCACCATGGAAGCGGCCAAGGCGTCCCATGACGCAGGTCTTGCTGTTCTGATGGGGGCACCAAATGTTGTGCGTGGCGGTTCACATTCTGGGAATATCGCAGCGGCAGACTTGGTCAAAGAAAGGGTTTTGGATATTCTCTCTTCAGACTATATTCCGATGTCACTGGTTCAGGCCGCCTTCATGCTTGCCGATGACGATCACGCCATCTCGTTGCCGGAATCTGTGCGTATGATCACCCACAATCCGGCTCAGGCTACGGGATTGGATGATCGCGGTGCTATTGAAATCGGCAAACGGGGCGATCTGGTCCATGTCCGCAAATCGGGCAACACGCCAGTGATCCGGCAGGTCTGGCGCAAGGGACAACGCATTGTCTGAGTGCGATGACAATTGAGAATGCAAGATGAGGGAAGGGTACGGAGATCGCAATGAACGAGCTTGGCATGCATGACCTGAGTGAAGCAGGATATGGCACGCTTGTGTTGCTGGTGGGGCCTAGTGGCTCGGGCAAGGACAGTGTGCTGAACTATGCCAGAGAAACCTTGAAAGATGATCCTCGCATTCTCTTCGTCCGTCGCTGTATCACCCGATCAAATGGCGATCCCAGCGAAGATCATGAAAGCATGAGCGTTGCGGCTTTCCAGAAGGCGGAAATGCAAGGGCAATTCGTCATTTCCTGGGGTGCGCACGGACTCTATTATGGTCTGCCTGCCAGTTTGCTCGCTCATTTGCAGACTGGCGGTGTGGCCATTGCCAATGGCTCACGCAAGACCATACCGGTGCTGCGCGACCAGTTTCCCCATTTCCATGTGATCAATCTGACGGTTGAACCTGACATTCTGGTCCAGCGATTGTCTGCCCGCGGGCGGGAAAATGCAGATGAGATCCGTCAACGCATCGCGCGGACCAAGAAGCTTGAAGCCGAAGATCTGTTTGACGAGGAAACCATTCATCTCGACAATTCCGGTGACATTGAAGCTGCCGGTCAAGTCTTCGTTGATATGTTGCTGGACTGGGCGGAGAATCCTGCCTGATCGCCCAATCTGTTGGAAAATGCTCCATCTGGAGTGGCGCTGCATTTTGCTACAATTTGGTTTAAATTGCTCCAGCAGGGTTATCGATTGCGAAGCTCTGTCTTCAAGATGCCGATTTCAAACCTTTTTACCAGATGCGAGCTTGCCTATAATGATGCGATCCAAACGCGCCCGATGCTACCTAGCATGACGGCGTTCACTGTTCCGCATCAGGAGGCACCGACGATGGTCAGTAACACGATGCTCGCCTATTTTGCTGCCTTGTTTGGCGTTCTGGCGATGATTGCTCCGCTGTTGAGCACCCCGGTTTCCCGCTTTGTTTTTGGTTCGGTGCTTGGCATCGTCGTCACCACCACCTGGCCTGTCGCCAAGATCCTGTTTGGTTAAGGCGCTCCAGGTCTGTCGCTCATTGGTGCTTCTACAACTGATGCCGCATACCGAAGCCTTGCGAAAAATGCTATTCTGTATAGCGGAAAGACCTTCCATGGCTTTGCATGACGTGAAGCCGATAGCGCGCTCTCCGCACGCGCTTAAATCCTAGTCTCACGCCCCAAGCATTCGGAAGGAAACAACGCCAACGTGAGGAGATTGGGTTATGAACAAAACAAGAACTCTTGTGTTGGATTTCAGACATCTCAGACGTGACGATGTCTCCATCGTTGGCGGCAAGAATGCGTCACTTGGTGAAATGATATCGCAACTTGCAGCAGAGGGCATTGCAGTCCCGTCAGGCTTTGCAACCAGCGCCGATGCCTATTGGTCCTATGTAGAATTCAACAATATTCGCAGCAAGATGGCCAACTGTCTCGATGAATGGCAGTCGGGCAAGACCAGCTTGGCTGAGACCGGGCGCGCCGTGCGGGACCTGTTCCTGCGCGGTGACTGGCCTCAGGATGTCGCGCAGTCAATCACGACTGCCTATCGAGGGCTGGAACGCGAAGCAGGACAGGATGATCTTTCGGTTGCCGTGCGCTCAAGTGCCACGGCAGAAGATCTGCCAGACGCCAGTTTTGCTGGCCAACAGGAAACTTTCCTCAATGTTCAGGGGGCCGATGCGGTTCTGCGTGCCTGCCGCCGTTGCTATGCTTCGCTCTTTACCGACCGGGCCCTAAGCTATCGGCAACTGAATGGCTTTGATCACATGAAGGTTGCGCTCTCCATCGGTGTTCAGCGCATGGTCCGCACCGATCTGGGCAGTTCAGGCGTGATGTTCTCCATCGATACTGACACCGGCTTTGACAAGGTGGTGCTGATCAATGCCGCATGGGGCCTGGGGGAAAATGTCGTACAGGGCGCCGTTGACCCGGATGAATACCAGCTCTTCAAACCTTTCCTTGCAGATGAAAGGGTGACGCCGGTCATTGAGCGCAGAAAGGGTGAGAAGGCCATCAAGATGGTCTTTGGCGACGCCGAGCATCCAACCCGCAACGTGTCCACTTCGCGCAAGGAACGCGATGCCTATGTCCTTGGTGATGATGACCTGTTGCAGCTTGCCCGCTGGGCGGTTCAGATCGAGAAGCACTATGGTTGTGCCATGGATATGGAATGGGGCAAGGATGGCCTGACAGGCGAACTGTTCATCCTGCAGGCCCGACCGGAAACCATCCAGTCCCGCCGCGAAGGCAACAGCATCAAGACCTATAGCCTCAGTGAGCGCGGTGAAGTCCTGTGCAAGGGACTGGCCATTGGGGACGGGGCAGTCACCGGTCGAATATGTCTGATCGAAAGCGCCAAGGATATCGATCGCTTTGTCGATGGTTCGATTTTGGTGACCGAAATCACCGACCCGGACTGGACCCCGGTGATGAAACGAGCCGCTGCCATCATCACCGACCATGGAGGGCGCACATCCCACGCTGCGATCGTCAGTCGCGAGCTTGGGCTGCCTGCCGTCGTCGGGGTGGGCAATGCCACCTATCTGCTCCACGATGGGCAGGATGTCACGGTGTCCTGCGCCGAAGGAGACGAAGGCATCGTCTATGCCGGCACTGCCACGATTGAAGCGAGCGAACTCGACATGTCGAGTCTGCCGGAAACCAAAACCCAGATCATGCTCAATCTGGCCAATCCCGGCACTGCCTTGCGCTGGTGGCGGTTGCCATCTGACGGCATCGGGCTGGCGCGGATGGAGTTTGTGGTCAGCAACACCATCAAGGTCCATCCAATGGCCTTGGTGAATTTTGACCAACTCAAAAGTGAGGAAGAACGGGTCCGGATCGAAACGCTGACAGCGGATTATACCGACAAGAAAGACTATTTCGTCGACAATCTCGCCCGCGGCCTTGCCCGTCTGTGTGCGGTGGCGCATCCCAAACCGATTATCATCCGGATGAGTGACTTCAAATCCAATGAATATGCTGGTCTGCTCGGCGGGCGCCAGTTCGAACTGGACGAAGAAAATCCGATGATCGGCTTCCGTGGTGCCAGCCGCTACTATTCCCCACGCTATCGGCAGGGCTTTGAACTGGAATGCCAAGCCATCAAGCGCCTGCGGGACGAGCTCGGCTTCACCAATGCCGTGGTGATGATTCCCTTCTGCCGCACGGTTGAGGAGGCAATCAAGGTGCTCGGCGTTATGGCTGACAACGGCCTCAAACGCGGTGACAAGGGACTGGAAGTCTATGTCATGTGCGAAATTCCAAGCAACGTCATCCTTGCGGCTGACTATGCCGATCATTTCGACGGCTTCTCCATTGGATCGAATGACTTGACCCAGTTGACCCTTGGTGTTGATCGGGATTCAGAGTTGCTCTCGGGCCTGTTTGACGAACAGAATGCGGCGGTCAAGTGGATGATCCGCCATGTCATTGAAGAGGCACGTGAAAAAGGATGCAAGGTTGGTCTTTGTGGTCAAGCACCAAGTGATCATCCTGAATTTGCCGACTTCCTGGTTGAATGCGGCATATCCTCGATTTCGGTCACGCCAGACAGCTTCCTCGCGGTCAAACTGCAAGTGGCGCAAAGTGAGCAGAAGGGACAGGAATCCCTAGGCGCAGCATAACGATGCGTTGTACGCACAGGAAAACCCGGAGCGGGCAGATCGCTGACAATGTAAGGGAGAAGTGGCTGGGGATCCTGGACTCGAACCAGGACCGACGGAGTCAGAGTCCGCTGTTCTACCATTAAACTAATCCCCAGCAGGGATGCGAAGCAGTTGCTCGCTCGGTAGTGACGGTTGGAATAATGACTTTGCTTTTGACAGTCAAGCTTCAAGTCCGAACAAAATTGTTTGGGTGGGGATAAAGACTGCGCCACTCTTCCGATGACATCCGTTTGACATCTTGGCTGCGGTGAAGTCTTTATCTTTCAATGGCAGATGCCCCTTGATCAGCGTTTTTTGTCCGCCTTGCGGACGCAATGATCGTGCGTGCATGGATGGTTAAACATGCAGGAAAAATGCGCTTTCCAGTGTCCGAGAGGCAATCGCTTCTTGCCCTTTGGGTGAGGGCTGATAGAGTGGTCTGTGACAAACTGATTGAATCGAATGCTGCGCGCCATGCCTTGTCCTCATGATTGCAGCGCAGCGGGAGACACACATTGGCACAAGACGCTGAGGGCACCCAAAAGGGTGGCCGCTCAGCTGTTGGACCTGATCGCGGGCTTTCCAACGCCTCCAATGCCGCTTATGCGGGCAATGGTCGAGCGGGAAAGTCAGATCGCGATGTGCCTTTACATGACAAGAGTGGCGAGAAGTCTGCCGCTGGAAATGACGCCAGAAATGCGTCCACTGTCATGTCACAGGAGCATTCTGCCACATCCGGTGTGACATCCGGGGCGGAAGACACAAAGGGCCAGCAGTCCGGGCGAAAAAGACGTCGCTCCCGTCCCAGACGGAAGAAGGGGGGACAACCTCCTCATGCGGGCAATGGGACACATGCGTCCAATCCAGGCTCAGGGCCTGATACCAACCCAGACTCAAAGTCTGCTGATCGCAAGCCAAATGACGCTGTGCGAGCGTCTACTGATGGAAAAACACCATCAGACGCACGGGGCATCGGGCAAGAGGCTGGACGCTCGGCGGATCAGGGGAGCCAAAAAAAGCGCTCCCGCCGCAAGTCGCGCAACCGCGATGGCAATCGGCCCAATCAAACCGCGCAGGAGCCCGCGTCGCAATCAAGAGACAGCGGTCAGCGAGACAACCAGCAGCGTGATGCAAAACGAAGCGAGACAAAGCAGGGCGAGGCCCGCAAGGGTGCAGACCAGAGCGGCCGTGGCAAGGGACAGTCGAGCAATGGTGCGCCGGCCAATGCACACCGTCATCGCAACGATCAGCCCCGACACGGACGCCCGCACGGCCACCCGTCGCAGGCCCGTGACGCATCCCGTCAGGCCTATGCCGCCCTTGATCTTGGCACCAACAATTGCCGTCTGCTGGTGGCCGAGCCACACGGTCAGAGCTTTCGCGTCGTCGACGCCTTCTCGCGCATCGTTCGTCTGGGCGAAGGTTTGTCACAAACGGGGCGCCTGAGTGAAGACGCGCAGGATCGCGCCATTTCGGCCCTTAAGGTTTGCCAGTCAAAGCTCAATTACCGGGCAGTCAAACGGTTTCGCCTGATCGCCACGGAAGCCTGCCGCCGTGCCACAAACGGTGGCGCATTCCTCCATCGGGTCTATCGTGAAACGGGCCTGAAGCTTGAAATCGTCAATCGTGAAACCGAGGCACGATTGGCTGTGTCAGGCTGTGCTTCGCTGGTGCATCCTGAGGCCGATGGGGTTGTGCTGTTCGATATTGGTGGTGGGTCGTCCGAAATTGTCTGGCTGGATCTCGATCCCGTTACTGATGAAGGCCTGCCCCTGCCGGGGGAAAAGCGCAATCGTCAGACACGCCGCGCCTTGCGCCACATGTCCGAACGCATTCGCTGCTGGACCTCCCTGCAAGTTGGCGTGGTCACCCTGTCTGAAAAGCATGGGGGCCACGTGGTGGATCGCGAGCAGTTCGAGGCGATGGTCAGCGAAGTACGCGACATGCTGCATGACTTCGAAGAGCGCGAAGCCCTGACTGAAGCCATCAAGACCAAGCATATCCATATGCTCGGCACATCGGGTACAGTGACGACGTTGGCCGGTGTCCATTTGGGCCTCGAGCGCTATGATCGACGTCTGGTGGATGGCGCCTGGCTGAATGCGACCGAACTCAGGGCGATGATTGCGCGCATTCTGGATATGGACTTCGAAGAGCGCACCAACAATCCATGCATTGGTCAGGATCGCGCCGATCTGGTGCTGGCAGGCTGCGCAATCCTTGAAGCCTTTCACCGTGAGTGGCCTTGTACGCAGCTTCGTGTGGCCGATAGGGGCTTGCGGGAAGGCATCCTGATGGAAATGATGATCGATGATGGCGTCTGGAATCCACGCCAGCCGACCAAGCCGGGGGAGCCGTCCAAAAAGCCGGGCAGCAAGAAACGTCGCTCCCGTCGCCGGGGTGGACGTGGGCAACGCGGCGCTCAAGGCACCGGTCAGGCGGCTGGTGCGGCCGGCAAACCGGACCAGAATGCTTGAATGGCTCCGTGTCAGAGAGCATATAGATCAGACAGCATTGGCCCGGATCACCGGGCCAGATAGAACGAACCAAACAGAAAAACAGTCGGAGCAAACGGAATGGCGAAGAAAACCGGAGGCGGAGAAGGACGGGGCAGCCGCGGCCTTCGCGTCGAAAAGGTCCGGGTGAAAACCGCTCGGGGCCGCAGAAGCTCATCAACCCGTTGGTTGCAGCGTCAGCTGAACGACCCCTATGTGCAACGCGCCAAGCAGGAAGGCTTTCGGTCCCGTTCAACCTTCAAGCTAATCGAGATGGATGATCGCTTCCAGTTTCTCAAGCCGGGCATGCGGGTGGTTGATCTGGGCTGCGCTCCCGGTGGCTGGTGTGACATCGCTGCGCGCCGTGTAAACTCCACCAGCGACAACCCGCTTGTGGTTGGCATTGACTATCTCGGTATGGATCCTCTACCCGGCGTGACGGTTTTGCTCAAGGACTTTCTCGATGATGACGCCCCGGACATGCTGATGGAAGCGTTGGGTGGTCAACCGCCTGATATTGTCCTGTCAGATATGGCAGCGCCGACCACCGGCCATAAACAGACCGACCATTTGCGTACCGTGCATCTGTTTGAAGTGGCAGCCCAGTTCGCCAAGGAGAATTTGCGTCCCGGCGGCGTCTTCCTCTCCAAGGTCTTCAAAGGCGGGACCGAGAATGACATGCTGGCTGAATTGAAGCGTGACTATCAATCGATCACCCATATCAAGCCCCCGGCAAGCCGCAAGGAAAGCCCGGAAATGTATGTGTTTGCCAAAGGGTTTCGGGGTCGAACGGACGAGGCGTGATTTTTTCAGGAAAATCGCTCTCGCAATGATCCAGCTCCTGACTTCATGCGTAAATGCTATGTCAGTTGATCAAGACACAACAAACTGTATTTGACCGCTCTTTGATCGCCACGCCTTACTTTCGTTTGGCGGACGTATCAAAGAGCGGTTTCTTTTGGTTGTCGTTGCCTTGACGATGGCTGACATGGGCTTTGAACCATTGCCGCAATTTCATGTATGTCGACGGAAGTCTTTGATGCATCAGGCCTTCAAGGCTGCTAAGACTGGACGAGCAAGATAGTTGCGGCCATGCGCAAGGACCACCAACGCAAACCGCAATTAAGACCAATTTGGACGAGGACCGCGCAATGATGACCCATTGGCCTGATAATCATCCACCTGTTGCCTATGGCAAAATCGGCATTCTGCTTGTCAATCTGGGCACCCCTGACGGAACAGACTATTGGTCCATGCGGCGCTATCTGAAGGAATTTCTGTCCGACCAGCGGGTGATTGAAGAACCAAAATGGAAATGGTGGCCGATCCTCAATGGCATCATCTTGCAAACCAGACCGCAAAAGTCTGGCAAGGCCTATGAGGAAATCTGGAACCACGAGGCCAATGAAGGCCCGTTGTTGACCATCACCCGGGGTCAGAGCGACAAACTGCGCGAACGTCTGTCCAGACACAGTTTTGCCCGTGATGTCGAGGTGGATTTTGCCATGCGCTATGGCAATCCATCGATCAAGTCGCGCATCCATGCGCTGCAGGAAAAGGGGTGCGAGCGCCTTCTGGTCCTGCCGCTCTATCCGCAATATGCGGCAGCGACGACGGCCACCGTCAATGATGCGGTCTTTGATGTCTTGAAAGACATGCGCTGGCAGCCTGCCTTGCGCACCTTGCCGCCTTATTATGACACGCCCGCCTATATTGATGCGCTGGCCACCTCAATGAAGAAGACCATTGAGGGGCTCGATTTCGAGCCAGAGCTGATCCTTGCCTCCTATCACGGCATTCCCAAACGCTATTTCGACAATGGCGACCCATACCATTGCCACTGCATGAAGACGACCCGCTTGGTGCGCGAGAAGCTTGGCTGGGATAAGGATTATCTGCAAACCACCTTCCAGTCGCTGTTTGGTCCGGAAGAATGGATCCGTCCCTATACCGACGAAACCGTCACCAAATTGGCGGAAAGTGGCGTCAAGCGGTTGGCCATCGTCAATCCGGGCTTCTCGGCCGATTGCCTTGAGACGCTTGAAGAAATTGATGGCGAAAACCGGGAGATCTTCATGGAGCATGGCGGCGAGCAATTTGCCCATATTCCATGCCTCAATGATAGCGACGAAGGCATGGACATGCTTGAAAGCCTGACATTGGCCGAGCTGCAAGGCTGGGTCTAAACGGCGTATCTCGCATTGTGAAAGGAAAAGGCTGGCCAGCGATGGCTCAGCCTTTCTTCACATCTTCAACCACCGCATCAATCGCATCCAGATGCGCCTGCTTGGCACTGTCAGAAATGAAGCTTGCCTTGAAGCTGTTTTTTGCCAGCGTGATGATGTCCTGTTCGTTGAGGTCGAGTGCTTGATGGACGGCGCGGTAATTGTCATTGAGATAGCCGCCAAAATAGCTCGGATCATCGGAATTGACCGTCACCAGCAGGCCCGCATCCATCGCTTTCTTCACCGGACTGTCGCCAATCGTCGGAATGCCTTTGAGGCGCAGGTTGGATAAGGGGCACATGGTCAGAGGCGTTTGTTGTTTTGCAAGTCGTTTTATCAGCGCTGGGTCATCAAGCGCCCGGTTGCCATGATCCACCCGTTCGATCTTCAGCAGATCCAGCCCCTCGCGTACATTCTCGGCTGTGCCTTCCTCGCCCACATGCGCGACCGGCGTGAAACCTTCCTTGCGGGCGGCCGCAAACACGCGCTCAAACAAAGGCGGCGGGAAACCTTTTTCCGAGCTGTCGAGGCCGACCGCGAAAATATGCTCCTTGTGTTTGCAGGCGCAATCAAGCGCATCAAAGGCTTGTTCTTCGGGCAAATGGCGCAAGAAACACATGATCAGCTTGGAGGTGATCTTCAGCTCTTTTTCTGCCCGCTCGAGCGCTGAGACAATCCCGCCCAAGACCGTCTCGAATGCAATCCCGCGATCCGTATGAGCCTGAGGATCAAAGAACATTTCCACATGAGTCAGACCATCCGCATGGACCTTGAGCAAATAGGCCCAGGTCAGATCATGAAAATCCTGCTCGGTCTGCAACACGCTCATGCCCAGATAATAGAGATCGAGAAAATCCTGCAAACAGTCAAACTCATAGGCCTTGGCGACATCTTCGACGCTCTCATAAGGCAGGGTGACCTTGTTGCGCTTGGCCAGTGCCAGCATCAAGTCTGGTTCCAAAGTGCCCTCGATATGAAGGTGCAACTCTGCCTTTGGCAGGCGATCAATCAGGGCATTGGCAAAATCGGTCATGTTTGGCGCTCGCGGTTGATTATGGAAAGGTCGATGATAGGCACATGCCGGCTTTTGGCAATAGGGTGCGGCACAAAAAGGCAAGGGCACCAGCCAGGAACCTTATCCTCCTGTTCGGGGCAGCTCCGATACTGGGAGGCAATGTCAACCAACGGAAATTGGAGCCATGGAACAATCACCTATCCTTTCTTTGCCTTACATTGCCGGTTCGCAGGATCAAAAGCACATCACGCACAATGAAGCTTTGCAGAAGCTCGATGTTCTGACCCAGCTGACCGTCTCGAATGCTAGCCTGACGACACCACCCACCGACCCAACGGAAGGCGATCGCTATATTGTCGCTCCGTCGGCAACCGGCGTCTGGTCCGGAAGAAGCGGCCAGATTGCAGCCTTTCAGAATGGCGCATGGGCTTATTACGACCCTCAGGAAGGCTGGCGCGTCTGGAATTGCGACGAAGGCCGACTGCTTGGCTGGACCGGCTCCGACTGGACACCCGTCGGCGGCAATCCGGAGGAAATCCAGAATGCCAACCATGTCGGTGTCAATGCTACTGCCGATGACACCAACCGATTGTCCGTAGCCTCTGCCGCCAGTCTGTTCACCCACGAGGGGGCAGGTCACCAGATCAAGGTGAACAAGAATGCTGCGGGCGATACAGCTTCTTTGCTGTTCCAGACCAATTGGTCCGGCCGGGCTGAAATGGGACTGAATGGATCAGACAATTGGTCCATGAAAGTCAGCGCCGATGGCGTCACATGGGCCGAGCCTTTGAAGCTCGACAAAGACAATGGCCGGGTGGTGATTTCCAACTCCAACCCAACCGCCCGGCTGATCTTCTCAACCGCCGTCCAATATGCCATCAGCGCCGCATCCCGGTTTGATTTCGATGCCGTTGCATGGAATGCAGGCAATCCTGTCGGATATGGGCCGCAAACCACCGGGGTCAATCAGGGCGGCTATATCTGCCCTTATGATGGTCTCTATCTGATCAATATCGCTGTGCAGACCGGCGGTGGCTCGATTCCTTTTCGCACCGAGTTGCTGAAGAACACCGCTTTGTTGCGGCGGATGTTCTTGGGCAATGATGCAACGACAGCCGGTTACGGCACCTTCACCCCATGCGAAACGGTGCTGGCCTTTTGTGCAGCGGGGGACGTGATCTCGATGCAGGTGGACAGCCGTGACAGCGGCGCGGTGATCTGGTCAGCGGGGAGCTATCTTGAAATCGCTTATTTGGGGGATGCGTAAATGATCACGGAAGACACACAGCTTGCAGAATTGAAAGTGTACCAAGCAATTCTGGCCCTGCGGCCTGATGCGCATTTCACATTGAAGGGTGAGCCAACGACCGAAGCTGACTATCTCACTGCCATCATCTGGCGCGATGATGACGCGCCGCCAAGTTGGGCAGAGATTGCGCCTCTGCTCTAAAGTCTGGCTGATCTGGAACAAAGAAAAGGCTCTCCGGCAGTTTGTCTCATTCGGGGAGCCTTCATGCACTGCTGGCCAATTCAGGCGAACCTAGACATGGCTTTCCGTGGCTTTGGTGATCAAGCCATGATCCACCATCACCTGCCAGCCTTCTTCCGGCGTATCGACAATGATGAAATGATCGACATCTTTGGGGTTGATGGTCCCATATTTGATCAATGTGTCAAAGTTCATGACATTTTCCCAGAAATCCCGCCCATGCAGGATGATCGGCATGCCGGAAATCTTACCCGTCTGCTTGAGAGTAAGAATGTCAAACAGTTCATCCAGCGTGCCAAAGCCACCCGGGAATGCCACCAGCGCATTGGCCCGCATGGCAAAGTGCATCTTGCGCAAGGCAAAATACTGGAACTCGAAGCTCAGTGTCGGAGTGACGAACGGATTGATATGCTGCTCGAACGGCAGATCGATATTGAGGCCGATATTCAGGGCACCTGCATCATGGGCTCCACGATTGGCCGCTTCCATAATGCCCGGCCCGCCACCGGTGCAAATGACATTGCGGTGGGTGCCATTATAGGGGTTCAACGCCCCGCCGCGTTCGGAAACGATCCGGCCAAATTCTCGTGCCTGCTGATACTCGATGTGATCCTCGGGTGTCCGCGCACTGCCAAATACAACCACGGTCGACATAATGCCGTGATCGCGCATGCCCAGATCAGCCTTGGTGAACTCCAGCTCCAACCGCGCACCGCGCAGCTCATCGCGTCGCAAGAAGTCGATATCCTCGTAGGCGAGTTTGTCATTGTTCATGGTTTTGGAAGGTCGTGGGCGCGCGCTGATCATGGCTATTGTCCGATTCCGCAGAGATCCTTTGCCAAAAGGAGTGCCTGCAAACAAGGTGGCTGGAAGATCGTCAGGATGCGCCATGCATGTCAGGGGCATCCAACTTGGGGATCAGTTTGAGGCCACATCGCTGCATTTCGGTAAATGTCTCATAAGTTTGTTGAAATTCTGCGAAATTGTGGAAAAATCAAAGGAGTAGCAAAGGTGTAGTTAGGGGGAGAGTATGGACGCAACACTCAAATTCTGTGGCGCATCGGGAACGGTGACCGGATCCTGTTATCTGGTTCAGACGGCAGGGCACCGTTTCCTCGTTGATTGTGGGCTCTTTCAGGGCACCAAGACAATCAAGGCGCTGAACTATGGTGACTTTCCCTTTGATCCGGCATCCATCGATTTCGCACTCCTTACCCACGCCCATATCGATCATGCCGGTTTGCTTCCCAAGCTCTACAAACACGGTTTCCGCGGCAAGACCTATATGACGGCGGCAACTCAGGATCTGTTGAGCGCCATGCTGCCTGACAGCGGACACATTCAGGAAATGGATGTGATGAATCTCAACCGCCGCAACGCCCGTCGCGGCAAACCGCAGATCGAGCCGATTTACACCCAAAAGGATGCAGAAGCCTGCCAGCAGTATTTTGAGCCTGTCGACTATGAACAATGGCTCGATATTGGCGGCATACGGGTCAAATACTGGAATGCGGGCCACATTCTTGGCTCTGCCTCAATCGAAATCGAAGTCCCCAGTGACGAGCCTGACGAACAAAGCCTGCGTTTGCTCTGGTCCGGGGATCTGGGCCCCAATCACAAGCTGTTCCACCCGGATCCGGGTGCCGCCAGTGATTATGACTATGTGATCAGCGAGAGCACCTATGGGGGCCGCGCGCGGCCGGTCGTCACATCCGATGAGAAGCGCCAAATTCTGCTGGAAGAAATTCAGACCGCTTTGAAAGGCGAGGGGCTACTGCTCATTCCAGCCTTTGCCGTGGAGCGAACTCAGGAATTGCTCGCCGATATCCTTATCCTCCAGAAAAGGGGGGAACTGCGCAATGTGCCAATCTTCCTTGACAGTCCCTTGGCGATCAAGGCAACGGAAGTCTTCAAGAAACATGCCGCGTCATTGGAAGATATTGCCGATCATCTCGATGACATCAACACTGAGCATATCCGCTTCACCGAAAGCGTCGAGGAAAGCAAGGCTATCAATCGGATCAAGTCCGGCGCGATTATCATGGCCGGCAGCGGCATGTGTGATGCGGGCCGTATTCGCCACCATATCAAGAACCATATGTGGAACAGCAACACGACGCTGTTGTTGGTTGGCTATCAGGCTGAAGGGTCTCTCGGTCGCCTTCTGCTCAATGGTGCGCGCAAGGTACGGATTCAGGGCGAAGAGATCCAGATCCGCGGCAAGGTGAAACAAATTGAGACCTATTCCGGCCACGCGGACGAAAATGAACTGATCGACTGGATCCGAGATCGTAAGCCCATCCGCCATGGCCTTTATCTCTGTCATGGGGAACAGGAAGCCTCCGAGGCGCTGAAAGCAGCCTTGGTTGCAGACGGCATGCACGAGGCCTTGATTTCAATTCCGACCATCGATGACGAGGTGCGGTTGTCGCGGGCAGGGCGGCCCGACTTCTTTGCCAATGTCAAACATCGTCTCAAGAAAGCCGACATGGTCGGGTGGGATGCCCACAACGAGTTCGCAGAGTTGCAGATCGACTTGAAAGAGGCGTTCGAACAACTGGCCGACGAGAAATCCCGCCGTGCACTGGCACGCAAGATTAAACGGGTGCTGGAAGAGAAATAGAGCAAAGCGGGACAAAGAAAAGCCGCCAGACCGAGGTCTGGCGGCTTTTCTTGCATTGGTTGGAATGATTCAGGCTGCGCGGATGCGCTGGATGAAGCTCCCGACCTGCTCGCGTAGCAGGTTCGATTGTTCTCCCAGACGCTGGGCTGCAACCATCACCTGTTCGGACGATGCACCCGCTTCCTTGGATGCGTCAGAGACAGAATTGATATTGTCGTTGACCAGTTCGGTTCCCTGTGCTGCCTGATGGATGTTGCCGGCAATTTCATGAGTGGTTGCATTCTGCTCTTCCATGGCAGCAGCAATGGTCGAAGAGATTTCCTCTACCCGCAGAATGACCTGACTGACATCATTCATCGCTTGTGATGCATGACCGGTTGCGGTCTGGATCTCGTTGATCTGAATGGCAATCTGGTCGGTCGCCTTGGCGGTTTGGCCTGCGAGTTCCTTCACTTCACCTGCCACGACAGCGAAGCCCTTGCCTGCTTCTCCGGCCCGAGCTGATTCAATTGTCGCATTGAGGGCCAGCAGGTTGGTCTGTTCGGCAATCGACGAAATCATTTCAACCACCTCTCCAACGCGCGCGGCAATGTCGGTGAGAATCCGAACCTGACTGCTGGTGTCATTGACTTTGCCGACGGCTTCCTTGGCAGCCAATGACGCTTCAACGATTTGCTTGCTGATCTCGGAGATGGTGCTGGTCATTTCTTCCGCAGCGGTCGCCACGGTCTGCACATTATGCATGGTTTGCGTCGAGGCGCTGATTGCCGATGTGGCTTCGGTCGAAGTTCGTTCAGCAACTTGCGACATCGTGGTCGCGGTCATGTTGAGATCGCTCGAAGAGCTTGCAACGCTTTCCACAATGCCGGTCACCTGCCGGTCAAACTCGTCAGCGAGCTGAACCATGAGGGCACGTTTCTCGCGTTCTTGCCTTGCAGCTTTCTCGGCTTCTTCCGCCTCGAAGGCTTTTTGCGCCCGGACGCTTTCATGCAGTACCGCAGCAATTCGGCATAGCGAGCCGATTTCATCATTGATCTTGCTTTCCGGCACCTGCGTGTTGAGATTGCCCATGGAAATCTGCTCCATGGCACCGGTGACATTGCGAATGGGACGGGTGATCGACCGAATGACCAGCATGCCGCCACCAATCAGGAACAGCGATGTTGCCAATATGATCGACAAGGTCAGCAAGCTGACAAAGGCATCCATATCTGCCTTTTGCGCCATGGCTTTTTGCATTTCGGCAGTGGTTGCCTCTTCCATCTTCTTGACATCTTCGATTGTTGCCAGATTGGAAATCCGCGCGCTTGCAACCTTTGCCAGAACCATTTGGTCCGCTTGGGTCCATTCAAGGAATTTCTTCTGATAATCTTCGATCAGTGGCTTGATGTCTTTCTGCACTGACTGCGGAATATCAGACGCCGCAACCGTCGCGTGGAATTCTTTTACCCGAGCATTGAACGTGTCGACATATTTCGGGTCGCGGCGCAGCATATAGTCTTTCTCGTGCCGCCGAAGCATCAGCATCTTGACCATGGTCTTGTCGATCGAGATATCGGGATTTTCTTTGCCAAATTCATTCAATTTGGCTTCCACGGTCTTCACCGAAGAGCGCAGTGATCCTTTGAGACCCTCTTTTTCCGACAAACCAGAAATCGTGCGCAATTTGGACACTGTTTCTACGTTGGCCAAGGCAATCTTCAACTTGTTTTCCAGATCAGCGTTGGCGTGGGACTCATCCTGGGTCTTTTCAATATGATGGGTAACGACGGATTGGCCCTGCGCAACAAGGGTTACGTCGTTGGTTAGCAAAAAGAGCTCCAGCTTGGTGGAAACGTCGCGGATCACGGCTTCTGTTTCATTGAGATATACGGAGGCCTTTTCGGCACTCAAAGCATGACTTGTTGCCGCATCTTTTTTACTGCTGCCCCAGAAAAATGCGCCTGACAAAACAGCCAAACCAATGAACCCAATTCCCAGAAGGCTCCAAATTTTGTGTGTTAGTTTCATTTGCTTGCTCTTTTGCTTTATTCAGATAAGAAAAACTAGGGTCAACACTAAGTGTTTGTTATTAAGGAATGACTAATTATGGAGTTAGGTAATGAAGTTATAACAAATATATATGTCGATAATTGCAGACATATAACTATACGTTACATAGTGTGATGCGTTACTACCTGAACGAGATTTTGAGTTCGATTTACGGCCTGCGAATGCTTTGTGTTGGCGTGGTAGATTAAAGTGACGCGCCTTTGCCTGCACATCTGAAGGGCCCACATTCCTCTTTCACCTAACAGGGGGCTTGCTGCAACGCGGGTTCCCCACCCCGGCCGGACCGTTCAACAAAGCTATGGCCAACCGCCTGTATCCGTTCGCGGGCCAATCTCGCGAACCTGTCTCTCTGGCTGACTTCGGAGCGATTGTTATGCCCCATTGATCAGCCCCACTTGAGTGGTCCGGTTTGAATGTTAGTGCATCGCGGGCCTTGTTTCCATCGGCACGATAGTTTCGGGCGCCGGCGGGCTGTAGCCTAATGCACTGTGTGGCCGTTTGGTGTTGTAGTGGTGCCTCCATTTCTCGATCAGGATCTGCGCTTCCCTCAAGCTGTAGAATATCTCTCCATTTAAGAACTCGTCTCGGAACCTTGCATTGAAGCTTTCGCAGTAACCGTTCTCCCAGGGTGATCCCGGCTCGATGTAAGCAGTCCTTGCTCCAACAGCCTTGATCCAATCACGCACGTTCTGGGCAACGAACTCTGGGCCATTGTCCATTGCCCGGCAGGCAAGCGCAGCGCCGCCGAGAGGGGCGCTTGTCATTGATCTGCCAACCGGCATCTCGCAACAAATCAACAATCCGCCGATAGCCATAGCGTCCATACTGCCGAGCCAACTCGATCATGTCCGCCACCAAACGCTCTTCATCGGCGCGTCCTTGTGGCAACCGTCTTTGCGTTGAACGATGTTGCCCCAGAACACGACAGACACGTCGCTCAGAAACGTTTACTTGGCTGCGGACATGATTGATGCAGGCACGACGGCGAGAAGGGCTTAGATCCCTCTCGGCGTTGCTTCGCAAAGCCTGGCGGTCAGCGGTATTCCCTTTGCAGCTTCAGACAGGATCAGCTTGTCCAGCGTCAGGTCAGAAACCGCCTTTCTCAAGCGCTCATTCTCCTTCTGGAGCCGTTTGAGTTCCTTGAATTGATCTGTGCCCATTCCACCACACTTCTTCTTCCCATTGACCGGCAGGCGATTGCAACAATCGCTGAGAGGGGGCGGTAATAGGTTTGCTCAGACACACCGATCTGCTGGATGGCATCAAGACGAGGCATCCCTTGCCCCGTCAAGATCTCAACCTGCCGTAACTTCGTGACAATTTCCTCTGGTTTGGGTCGTTTGTTCGCCATATCGAATCCACCGTTTCTCTAACTATAACGGTGGACCAATTCAGTGGGGGAGGATCAGGGGCAGGGCAGTTTTTGAAAGACCTCAAAGTCAATAACGATTTGGTCCGCCAGTATTGCACAAGCTCAAAGGGCAGGGGCTGATATGATCAGTGCAGAAACTAAAGACCTTATCTACATCGTCGGTCTGGTCGTGACTGTAGCTGGTTTGCATTTCATGCTGCGGGCGCGGGTGATGGTTCTGGAAGAGCGTGTCAGAGGCTATTCCAAAGCAATCGAGCGCGTCTTTGACAGCCTCAAACGGATTGAGGAAAAGCTGGACGAAAAGGCTGATAAATAGTTGTTCTGGCTTTGTGTTTGTCTGGGTGTTGATCTGAGATCGACACCCAGCATGGCTCAGTGAATAGCCGGAAAACAGTGGAGCCTGGAGTTATCAAGACTCTACCTAAATCCAGCCACCGTTTGAGTTCTCGACTTGATGACTTTCTTGACGTCATTCTTACCCTGAACCCCATATTTTTGGGGATATGAGTGGATTGCTATTCTTCGACAATTGGTTGCACAATTGTAAGCCATGACAGTTCTAAACTTCATTTCTGGATCTTGGTACCCGTATCCGAAGCTGAATGGGCAACTGCTTGCGTTGGCTGGATCGTGGCACCCTCCCAAGTTGTGCCCAACTTCATGGGTAAAGCTCTTGTTGCTGCCTACACATGAATGGTCGGTCACACCAAACGCGGATGAAGAGTTTGCATTAACATACGCATATCCACAATAGTCGTTCCGGTTGACAATCAAGTGAACCAAATCTGCTTTGTGCTCTTCCCTCAATGTATGAATGCTGTCAAGAAAACCATCTGACTTTGCCTTCAAGCGATGTAGATCAGTTTTCATAGAAGAAGACTCAGCGTAGGTCTCTACAGAATAGCCGGCGAGATTTAATCTCGTTTTCAGCCCTGTATTTTTGTAAACACTATTTGCGGTTGCGACTGCCAGCTGTGCATGGCCTTGAATGCTGACAATGGATTTCGCTGCTGATGGGGTATAGGCGATATAAATGTCGATGGTACTTGATGCGTTACTAGCATCTGGAGAAACCGAGCCATTGTTATCCTCGTCAGTTGGTGAGGATTTAGGGGGGGCATCGGGGTGTTCTTGAGGAAAAGCAGTAGGGTCGATTTCAATGATGGCGTGCGCGTCACCACCTAGTGGACGTATCTCTAGAATCTTATCTCCTGATGTCACTGTACCTGTGACCAGTCCGCGATCATCTACGATTATGACTGATTCCGTAGCAGTGATCTGCTCTTTAGGTGCGTCAAAACCTTCCCATCGATAGCTTTCCTTCGTTCCTTTAAGTTTTTTCATTGATGATTTTATCAATGAATAATCTTGGCCGTCTAAATTAAAAGGCAAGTTGTCTAGTTCAAGCAATCTTGTGTTTAAAGTTTGAACCTGCACGCTCTTGGCTGTTGGTTTGTTTTTAAGGGCTTCCAAAATTGTTTCTTGCTGTGGAGTAAGATCTGCCCCCGGAGGAAGTGGCTGAAAAAAACTTGCTGATTGTGCAAACGCACACATGGAAATAGTGCACCCGCCTAATAGCAGTGCTGTAAAAAGTTCCAATTTTAGTGTTTTGATCATTGACCTCCTCCGCGGTTGGATAATTGCGTAGTATTGATCGTGATGGTATAATATAAAATCGCAACCATTGGTATATATTACATGAATTTACTTATATAGAAAGGTGGTTTTTGAGCGACGTCGATTTAATCGGCGAATTCATCAGTTCAAAAACCCCGTGGGATGAATTACACGAATACAATTTGTTAGAAGCGATTGGCATTTAATCAGCAGCTGACCATCCCTCATACTTATCACCCACCTGCCGAATATGCGTATACCGTTTCAAGCTGGACCAAGATCGATGCCCGGTCACTGCTGCTGCATGTGGGATGCTGTAGCCCATTTCGAACAGGCGGCTGGTGCCTTCGTGGCGTAGGTCGTGAAACCGCAGATCCTTGATCTCTAGAAACTTGCAGGCCCGCGTGAAGGCAGCGCTGATGGATCGATGATTATAGGGAAAGATCTGCGGCGTTGTTTTGGACTGCGTTTCAATGATGGTAAGGCAAGGGTCAGGCAGGTCGCACCAGACATTGTTGCCGATCTTCTCGCCCGGATTTTTCATGTCGCGCACCAAAATGCGCTTACCTTCCTTGTCCAGATCATCCCACAGGATGGTGCAGATTTCTTCCTGCCGCCTTGTCGAGAAGAGCGCAAAGGGAATGATCACTTCCATTGGAATGCTCTGTTTGCGGTATTTGGCTTTCTGGATGAAATGATCGATCAGGGCGTCCAACTCTTGCAGCGTTGGTCTGCGTTCCCGGCTGGCTGCTCTGCCAGTCAAGCCGAGCCGTTTGGTGACTGCCATGGCGTCTGCGTGGGCCTGCTTGTCAAGTGGCATGCCCCAGGCAGGGCGGGCGATCGAGAAGATGGCCCCCAAGTGCGACATATAGTTTTGAGCGGTTTGAGGCGAAACGCGCTTGCTAAGCTCTTCTGCGAAAGCCACAAGCGCCTGACTGTCGATCTCGGCGCAACGCATCGAGGCGATATCATACTCATTTTTGATGGTGTTCAAGACTTGGGTCTTGGTGCGCCCGATCGCCTTCTGACTGGTGCGAACATATTTGTCGATCGCGTCGGCAAGGGTCTTGCCGGGTTGCTCGTGCAATGCATTTGGCTTTGCCAGATCAGCTTCGCGACGGACCAACCATTTTTCTGCGATTGCCCTGCGATCAAATGTTTTGTTCTCCCGGTGGACAATTTTGCCATCTCGCTTTATGACGATCTGCGCGAGAAAAGCGGTGGTTCCGTTTTTGCGTTTTCGTTGCGATATGGTGCCCATGGTACAACATCCTTTTCAGTGCCGTCATAACGGTACAACATCGGGTTGATTGGTACAACATAGCGGTACAACATGAGCGAAAATCGCCCTAAATAGGCTGAAAACGCATCAAATTGCCTCTGAATTTTCAACAGAAAAGGCTTTGTAAGTCATTGGAAAATATGAAAAAACAATATGAAACAATGACCAAGGTCTTTTCTGTAGCGCCCATGATGGAATGGACGGATAGGCACTGCCGCTATTTTCATCGGCAATTGTCCAAGTCTGCCTTGCTATATGCCGAGATGGTGACAACGCCTGCGGTCATCCACGGAGATCGCCAGCGGCTGCTTGGCTTTGATGATCAGGAACATCCGGTTGCGGTGCAATTGGGGGGCTCTGATCCAGATGAACTGGCCGAGGCCAGCCGCATTTGCACCGATTGGGGCTATGATGAAATCAATCTCAATGTCGGCTGTCCGTCAGATCGTGTTCAATCAGGTCGTTTTGGTGCCTGCCTGATGGAAGAACCTGATCTCGTCGCTCATTGTGTCGAAGCCATGAAGGGCGCCACGCCTTTGCCGGTGACGGTCAAATGTCGGATTGGCGTTGATCAGCAGGATGAAGAAGAGGCGCTCGACCGTCTGGTGGATTTGACCTTGGCCGCAGGCTGCGATGGCTTTACGGTCCATGCCCGCAAGGCTTGGCTTCAAGGACTGAGCCCCAAGGAAAATCGCGACATTCCGCCGCTCAATTATGACCGCGTTCATCGCCTCAAACAGCGACTGCCAGACGTCCATATTCAATTGAATGGTGGCCTTCAAACGCTTGACGAAGCCTTGCCGCATTTCCAGCAACTTGACGGGGTCATGCTTGGACGCGCCGCCTACCACAACCCGGCTTTGCTGGCGGACGTTGACAAGCACCTGTTCGGGGCTGAGGAAGCAACTGACCTGTTCGCTGCGGTTGAAGCCATGGTGCCCTATATCGATGCCCATGTGGCCGCAGGGGGGCGTGTCAATCAAGTGGTGCGGCACATGCTGGGTCTATTCTCAGGGCGCCCCGGAGCTCGTCGCTGGCGTCAAATCCTGACCATCGAAAGCGTCAAGCCAGACGCAACATCACAAGTGCTGCTCGACGCTTTGGCCGAAGTCAGCTAGGCCATGCGCCATCATGGACCAAAGCATATCAGGGTGCGGACCATTCCGGTCTTGACCGGATGGCTTTTCATGGTCAAAAAAGATGGCACAAAATAAGAATGACCGTTTCTCCCGGATCGTCGATCCGGCGTGATATGGAAAGTCTGGGGGAAATGTTCAATGCTGCAATCACTGGATCCGACACTCGTAACACTTGCCATCTCCCTGATGGGGGCGGGAGCCGTTGCCGGTCTGTTGGCAGGCGTCTTCGGAATCGGGGGCGGCGCCGTTCTGGTGCCCGTGCTTTATCAGTTTCTTGGCATTTTGGAAGTCGATGAAGCGGTGCGAATGCATCTCTCCGTCGGCACGTCTCTGGCTGTGATCGTACCAACCTCTCTGAGGTCTTATCTCTCGCACAAAAAGCGGGGGGCGGTTGATCAGGAATTGCTGCGCAACTACATGATCTTTGTGCCTCTTGGGGTGCTGTTCGGTGCGCTTCTTGCCGCTTATATCTCGGCCAACGGGCTGAAAGCTGTGTTTGCGGTCATCGCGCTCGTCGTCGCGTTCAAGATGCTGTTCGGCAAGGAGAGTTGGCGTCTGGCGGATGATTTGCCTGGCACAAAAGGCCGCAGCATCGCGGGCGTGATTATCGGGTTCTTTTCGTCCCTGATGGGCATTGGTGGCGGGGTGATGAACAACACCTTCATGACCCTGTTCAATCGTCCGATCCATCAGGCGGTAGCCACAAGCTCCGGTGTTGGCGTGCTGATTTCTATTCCCGGCGCCATCGGTTATATGTGGGCCGGTTGGGACAAGGCCGGGTTGCCTGACTTCTCGCTTGGTTTCGTCAATCTGCTGGCCGTCGGGCTGATCATTCCGATCACTATTCTGATCGCGCCTCTGGGCGTGAAGATTGCCCATGCCTTGCCCAAGACTGTCCTGTCCCGGATTTTCGGCCTGTTTCTGATCATCGTTGCCATTCGTTTCTTTTTGGCGCTGAATGGCAGCTAGAACCGCAGAGTGAGAAAGATCAGGGGCGCATCGTCAAACGGTCGCCCTGAACGGACCAGCCGCTCAGACGGTCCAGATAGGTCATGCCCAGCAGGCTCTGGAACAGATCGCCCTTTTGGGCCACCATGGCGGGCACACGGGCTTCGCTGATGCCGCCGATGCTGATATTATTGAGCCAAATGCGAGCAGCATGGGTTTGGCCATTGGCGGTGTTGACTGGTGATGAAAATTGCAACTCGCTGATCGGGATTCCGGCTTTTTCTGCATCTTCATAGGTGAGTACAACCGCGCTGGCGCCTGTATCGACGATCATCGGTAACGATGCACCATTCACCAAGGCCAGAACCCGGAAATGCCCATTGTCGGTCCGGCGGAACGTGACATCGCCCCCCTCGGATACCATTGCGACACCGGGGATCAGTTCTCCCTTGACCCGCTCGACCAGCATCTTGGCATCGTCCTTGAAGCTGTAGCCCAGCACGAGTGCGAAACCGATCAACAACCAGATGGCAGCTTGCTTGAGGTTCTCAAACAGGCCCGAGCGTCTTGTTCGTCCACCAGACAACAGATAGAGCAGCAGTGAACCGGTCAGTGTGATGCTGGCAACCATCTCAAGAGGATAACCGAACAGCTGGCCCTGATCATGGTTGAACATCAACAGCGCGACTGCCGTCGCTATGATCCCCAGCAGGACATAAAACATCGCGCATTCTCCCTTGGAACTTTGCCTATCGAAGATATGGGTCGCAAATGCGACAAGTCAAAGGCCTGCTAGACGCGAACACCATCGGCACGCGGGATAACAAACAGAAAAAGGGAAAAATGGGCAGAGCGCAGCGAATGAGGATCTTCAGGAATGATAGATAGAGTCTCTGGGTTAGCTGGATTTGCGAACGCGGCTGACACCAAAATGCACCAACAGACGTTCTTCAATTTCGGACTGCACCTGTTCGCGCTGTTCGTCGGTCATACGGCCCCATTCACGGATTTCTTCCATGCTGCGCGCACAGCCATAACAAAGGCCGCTGTGCCTCTCTATGGTGCATACTTTGATGCATGGTGATTTGGTGGCCATGTCGATGCTCCAACAACAGCATATTGCAACGTTAAACTGATTTTGCTGCAGCTCGAACTTACGCCCGATCAGACGTATACGTCAATTGGGTCACAAGGCGAGGTTCTGGATAAGCATTAGTATCTTCGCTGCGGCAAGATGTCTTGAATTGTGGTAAATTGTTGATTTTATTATGTTTTGCCTACTCACGCTGAATTGATGGGGCTGCTATGCGGCAGACGCAAAGAGCAATAAGCCGATACCAAAGGCAATTTCTCCCAATTGCTGCGAAGAACCCAGCACATCCCCGGTCTGGCCGTCAATATGCTTGCGTGCTGTCCGGACGACCAGCAGGGCAGACAAGACGACCATCGTGAAAGCTGACAAGGCTGACAAAAGACCGAAATGGGGAACGATACAAAAGGCGGTAGCGATCGCTCCCAGAGCGATTCCGATGGCGTAGGATTGGGTGTTGGGCTGGCCGATGCTGGCTGAGATGCCGTTGGTACGAGCCGCAGGCAGCGTGTACCAGACATGGAGAATCGGCACGCGCGACACCACACAGGACGCCAGATAGGCAATGCCTCCGACCTGCACGCCGTAATTCTCGAACAAGTAGGACAGAATCGAAATCCGAAGCAGAAGCGAAAAGGACAATGCAATCGCTCCATAGGCTCCAAGCCGGCTGTCCTTCATGATTTCAAGCTTGCGTTCCTTGGTATGCCCGCCCCAAAAGCCGTCTGCCACATCAGCAAAACCATCCTCATGCAGACCACCTGTAATGATGGCCATCGTTGCTATGGTCATAACCGCCAGCAACATCGCTGGCAGAGGTGCGGTAAAGGTCAGCGCATCAAACAGGGTAGCGGGCACCATTGCCACGAGCCCGAGAAAAAGGCCGACAATCGGCATGGCTCGGGTAGAGCGCGGCAAGTCTGGCATGCCTTCGGACACCTTGCCGAGAATCGGCGGCACTGGCAGTCGGGAAAAGAAAGCGATGCAATCAACGATATCCTGCCGCCAATCCTTCAAAATCGAAAGAGGCCCCTTTTGAATGGGTGTGTCAGCTGCGTCGGGCTTTCCATTGTCAGACATTACAATCCTCTTTTCGTGACGCAGGGGCTTTTGTCCAGTTGCCCCTGATGGCAGTTATCAGTATATCTTCGACGTAGCTTTTGACGAAGGCGCATAGCTTTGGCTTCGATGCGACAATTGCTCCCAACAAACTAGTCCATCACAACCGCTGTAATCAAAAGACCAAATTTTGTCATCACAAATCAAGTAGTGCCAAAGGTTGCTGTGCATGGCGACCTTTATCTGGCGAAAAAGGTGAACCAATGACGGCTTCCGCTTCTGGACTCCCATTTGACGACATTCTCGACCTTGTGCAGAAAATGCCTCCGGCCGATGAAGACGTGCGTGCAAAGGTGCGCGCGCGCAACGATATTCTGACCAAGCCGCTTGGTGCATTGGGGCGTCTTGAAGACTTGGCGGAATGGACTGCCGTTTGGCAGCGCAATGCAGAGCCAGCCATCAATCGTCCGCTCGTTGCTGTCTTTGCTGGCAACCATGGTGTCAACAAACACAATGTCTCTGCCTTCCCTGTGGAACTGAACCAACTGATGGTACAGGCATTCTCCTCTGGCGGTGCTGGCATCAACCAGATCTGCCTGACCAATGATATCGGCCTGAAAGTCTATGATCTGGCGCTGGATCATCCATCCGGCGACATCACCGTTGAGCCTGCATTGAGCGAAAGAGACTGCGCTGCCACCATTGCTTATGGCATGGAATCGGCTGCTGACGGTCCTGACCTGATCTGCCTTGGCGAAATGGGCATTGGCAACACCACCATTTCCGCCGCTTTGTTTGCGGGTCTGTTCGGCGGTACGGGTGAAGACTGGGTTGGTCGTGGTTCTGGTGTTGATGATGAGGGTGTGCAGCGCAAAATTGATGCCGTCAACAAGGCGCTGGAAACCCATAAGGATTATCTCGACAAACCGCTCGAAGTGCTGCGCCGTCTGGGTGGTCGCGAGTTCGCTGCCATGGTTGGTGCGGTGATTGCTGCGCGCTATCAAAATATCCCGGTCATCGTTGATGGGTTCAACACCACCGCTGCTGTGGCTGTGCTCTACAAGCTTGATCCGACAGCCCTCGATCACTGTATCTTCTCCCATGCCTCAGCCGAAGGCGCGCATCGCAACGCACTCAATATGATGGGCAAGACTGCTCTGCTGGATCTTGGTCTGCGTCTGGGTGAGGGCACCGGGGCCGCCATCGCAGCCAACATTGTCAAAACCGCATGCAATCTGCATACGGGCATGGCGACCTTCGATCAGACCGGTGTGGATGCACCCGAGCCAGTCTGATTGATGAGGCACGATCGTGATTGCCGATCAAATTGGAAAAGCCGGGCGCATGCCCGGCTTTTTCGTGCGGTCTTCAGGATAGGGCTCTGAGATGTCTATCCAGTGCGTTTGAGCTGGATGCGTGGGCGCTTTGTGGCCGGTGGCGTGACATCCATCACGCGGGCAGGCGGGAAGGTTGCCGTCACCTTGGTGCCTTTGCGCAGGACAGACTTGAGATCAAAGCTGCCATCATGCATCTCGACCAGAGCCTGAACAATGGAAAGACCAAGGCCAGAGCCTTCTTCCGCACTTTGGATCGCTGCCGTGCCTTGCCCGAAGGCACTCAGAACGGTCGAGATTTCCTCTTCCGGAATCCCCGGACCATTGTCTTCAACCGAAATATATTGTCCACCTTCTTCGGAGGCGTGAACCGACAGGATGATGGTGCCGCCTTTGGGAGTGAACTTGACCGCATTGGTCAACAGATTGAGCGTAATCTGACGGATTGCCCGCTCATCGGCCCAGACTTTCGGCAGGCTGCTCTTGATGTCGAGTTTGATCGTGATGTCCTTGGCCCGGGCCCGCAGGCGTAGCAGGTTTTCACAGTCTTCCGCGACATAGGCAAGCGTTACGGCTTCCTCGTTGAGCTTGTACCGCCCCGCCTCAATGCGCGACAGATCGAGGATCTCGTTGATCAAGTTAAGGAGATGCGAGCCAGAGGAATGAATGTCACCGACATACTCCTTATATTTTTCATTTGGTAGTGGCCCCAGCACCTCATTCTGCATGATTTCTGAAAAGCCGAGAATGGCATTCAAAGGCGTGCGCAACTCATGGCTCATGGTCGCAAGGAACCGGCTTTTTGCCGTGTTGGCCTCTTCTGCCTGACGGCGGGATTCGTCCGAAACGGCCTTGGCCTGTTCCAACTCGGTGATCAGGAAATCCTTTTCCATCCGGAAATTCAGCATCGCCAGCGTCGAGCTATATAGCCGTTTTGACAGGCTGAGAAAGAACACCATTGCCCCGATCGACATCAGCGACAAGGTTGTGTCGACCACCTCCACATTGACCGATGCCTCAAACACGATAAACACAGAAATTGGTAAGGCTCCGACCCAGACTGCCGCCGGAATGGAGAAGGACAGCATCGTCGTCATCGCAACAACGACCAGCATGATGGCAAAGTGATATTCTGCCAGATAGGCGGCATCTTTGGTGGTAGGCAGCACCAAGATGCTGGCCCAGACCAGTCCCGATACACCCTCCCAGAGCAGAAAACGCTTGTTCCAGCTCTCCAGATCAACGTCATCAGCCGAGAGTTTTTCAAACCGCCGGGCGATCACATACATCATGGCATGGGTGAGCAAAGCGGCAAGGATCCACAGCAGAGAATGAGCCGGGTCCGCCCAGAGCGTGGAAATCGCACCGACTGTCAGCAACAGCATCGGAACCGCCATGTGAGCTGAGGTGCGGTTCTGCGCATACATCATCAGCAGTTCATGGCGGAAGGAGGGGCGATAGCCTCCTTCGCTGTTCAGCTGTTCGCGGACATCGTGCACCGTGCGCAAAACAGCACGCCGACGCGCCGCCCGCGCGCTGCTGCCATCCGCATCCTTTTTTGACCGTTTGCTGGTGTTCCCGCCGGCCATGGTTGATGTCCCCTAAACGAACGTGACGTAATTTTCTCGGTATTCTCGCAATATTGTCTTAAAAAGCCGCTGATGAAGGTGGTTAATGAATGGTAAAATCGAAAAAGTCTAAAATTTGTTCTGGTTGGATATCTGCCTTGTTTCAGCACTTTAGGGGAGGGCGAGCACCAGACAGAGCTGTAAAATACTGACATCTTGGAAGGAAAGTTAACAGTTGAGTGACGCAGAGAGCACCATTCACACTTTGACCGAGCAGATTGCCGCCTGTCGACTTTGTCGCGATAGTCCAACGGGGCGGGCCTTGCCCCATGAACCGCGTCCGGTTGTTCGTCTGTCCGCAACCGCTCGCATCTGCATTGCCGGGCAAGCCCCCGGCAATTTGGTACATCAGACTGGCATACCCTTCAATGACCCGTCTGGTGACCGGTTACGGAACTGGATGGGAGTGGATCGCGAAGTTTTTTATGATCAAAGCCGCATTGCCATCGTTCCGATGGGCTTTTGCTTTCCCGGCAATGATGCAAAGGGGGGCGATCTGCCGCCGCGCAAGGAATGCCAGACCCAATGGCATGACCAGATATTCCGAGCCATGCCACAGGTCAGTCTGGTTTTGGTGATTGGTCAATATGCCCAACGCTATCATTTGGGCGATAGGCGCGAGGCGAATTTGACCGAAACCGTGCGAAAGGCATTGACCTATTGGCAGGAAGGCACGGTTCCAAATTATCTGCCCTTGCCCCATCCCTCCTGGCGTAACACGGGATGGTTAAAGCGCAATCCCTGGTTCGAGGCGGAAATTCTGCCTGCTTTGCGGGCAGAGGTTGCTAAATTTTTGTCCTGAAGTGTATGAAATGATTTACTAAGGTCGATGGTCTTCACAAAAAGGTGAGGTATCTCATGTGCGAGCACTGCTTGAAAGTAGAATGAACTTGCTCTAAATTCCTGCTCAGCTACATTGAAAAGAAATTTTTTGCACATGATCGCGTCGCGCTCACCGACTGGATCACACGCTACGACTAGGGAAATCCCTCCATGCTAGACCGTTTGGATCGCCGTATTCTTCAAATTTTGCAGGAAGATGCCACCATGCCCGTTGCCGAGATTGGGCGGCGTGTAGGCCTGTCGACGACCCCTTGCTGGCGCCGCATCCAGAAGATGGAGGAAGAGGGGGTTATCACGGGCCGTGTCGTGCTGCTTGACCCCGAAAAAGTCAATGCAAAAGTGACCGCCTTCGTCGCGGTTACCACCAACGAACATTCCGCCGACTGGTTGAAGCGTTTTGCCGATGTCATTCGCGATTTTCCAGAAGTGGTGGAGTTTTACCGCATGGCCGGGCAGGTCGATTATCTGCTTCGCGTGGTGGTGCCTGACATCGATTCCTACGATACCTTCTACAAAAAACTCATCTCACGCATTGAAGTGGGCGATATTTCCACTACATTTGCTATGGAACAGATCAAATACACCACGGCCTTGCCGCTGAATTATCTGCCGGAAAAAGAGACACGCTGATCGCATCCTCTGACCTTCTTGCGACACAAGACAGGATCCTCAGCAAAAAGAAAAACCCGCGCTATCCGAGCGCGGGTTTTCTTTTGCATAGCCGCCTTCAAACCTTACTTCTTGTCGAGCAGGGTGATCAGCGAGGAGGTATCCCAGCGATTGCCGCCCTGCGCCTGCACTTGGCTGTAGAATTGATCGACAATCGAGGTAACAGGAAGATGAGCGCCATTGGCGCGCGCTTCATCGAGCACGATGGACAGATCCTTACGCATCCAGTCGACCGCAAAGCCATAATCAAACTTGCCTGCCGCCATGTTTGAGGCGCGGTTTTCCATCTGCCATGAGCCAGCCGCGCCCTTGGAGATCACATCGACCACAGCGTCGACATCAAGCCCTGCCTGTTTGGCGAAATGTACGCCCTCCGACAGGCCTTGAACCAGACCGGCAATACAGATCTGGTTGACCATCTTCGTCAACTGACCTGCGCCAACCGGCCCCATCAAGCCAACCATCCGGGCATAGCACTCGATCACTGGCTTGGCTTTGGCAAACACCGCCTCGTCGCCGCCACACATCACGGTGAGGACGCCGTTTTCCGCGCCTGCCTGGCCGCCAGACACCGGGGCATCGATGAAGCCTACCCCTTGGGCATCGGCAACTTCGAACAATTCGCGGGCCACTTGGGCGCTGGCGGTGGTGTTGTCGATGAAGATCGAGCCTTCTGCCATCGTGGCAAAAGCGCCGTCATCGCCAATGGTCACTTCGCGCAAATCATCGTCATTGCCAACGCAGCAAAAGACGAAGTCTGCGCCTTTGGCGGCTTCTGCCGGGGTTGCAGCGAAAGCGCCGCCATGCTCGACCACCCATTTTTCCGCCTTGGCGGTGGTGCGGTTGTAAACGGTGACCTCGTGGCCGCCCTTGTTTTTCAAATGCGCCGCCATTGGATAACCCATGACGCCCAAACCGAGAAACGCAACTTTTGCCATTTGTCTTCTCCCCTCGTGATTGGCCAATCCCTCGCAGGTCGGGACAAGGAGGCCAAAAAAGAAAAGGGTGGCATCGGGCCACCCTCTCAATGTGATTTTCAGCCGGCGATTTTCGAGAAATCGGCAACCGTCAGCGTGGTGCTGCGAATATGAGTCAACATCCGCAGGCGATTGGTCCGCACCTCTTCGCGCTCATCATTCACCAGAACCTTTTCAAAGAAGGCGTCGACTGGCTCGCGCAGGATGGCAAGCGCAGTCATGGCGGCTTCAAAGTCTTCCGCAGCAACCGCTTCTTGCGCTGCTACGCGGGCCTTTTCAACGGCGCTGGCCAGAGCAATCTCTTCTGCCTCGTGCAAATGCGCCCCTTCGATGGTGCCATCAAAGCTTTCGCCGGATTTCTTCTCTTCGGCGCGCAGAATGTTGGCCGCGCGGCGATAGCCAGCCAGCAAATTGGCTCCGTCATCACTTGACAGGAAGGAGCCAAGAGCTTCAACCCGTTTGGCAATCATCAAAATGTCGTCCTGATCCCCAAGGGCAAAGACCGCATCCAGCAGATCGTGTCGTGCGCCTTTGTCTTTGAGGTGAACGCTGAGGCGATCAGCAAAGAAGGACAGAAGGTCATCGGACTGGGCAAAGCCATCGCGTGCCGTCACAAAGATGTCCTGCAGCGACAGACGGATCTGGTTGCTTTCCAGAATGCGGATCACACCAAGAGCAGCACGACGCAGGGCAAACGGATCTTTCGAGCCGGTTGGCTTTTCATCAATCGCCCAGAAGCCGGTCAACAGATCAAGCTTGTCGGCCAGAGCCACGGCGATGGCGACCGGATTGGTCGGCACGTCATCGGATGGACCCTGCGGCTTGTAATGCAGCTCGATCGCTTCGGCGACGGATGGATCTTCCTTCTGGGCAATCGCATAGTAGCGGCCCATCAGGCCCTGCAATTCAGGGAATTCAAACACCATGTCGGTGACCAGATCGGCCTTGGCCAATTGCGCCGCACGCGCTGCCAACTCAGGATCTGCACCAACCAATGGGGCCAGAGCCTTGGACAGAGCCACAAGACGGGCAACGCGCTCGCTCTGGGTGCCGAGCTTTTCATGGAAGACCATATTGTCAAGGCGACCAAGGCGGGCCTCAAGACCATTTTTCAGGTCGGTTTCCCAGAAAAACTTGGCGTCAGACAGACGGGCTCGAACCACTTTCTGGTTACCGGCCACAATCGTGTCGCCACCATCACTTGCGATCAGGTTGGAAACCAGAATGAACTTGTTCGACAGCTTGCCGGTTTTGGCATCTTTCAGAACGAAACATTTCTGATGCTCGCGGATCGAGGTCTGGATCACCTCGTCCGGCATGTTGAGGAACACTTCATCAAAGGCCCCCATCAGAACCGTTGGCCATTCAACCAAACCAGCGACTTCTTCGAGCAGACCCGCATCTTCAACCAACTCCAGCCCTTGCGCAAAGGCGAGGGTCTTGGCGTCGTTGAAGATGATTTCCTTGCGCTCGTCCAGATCAAGAATAACCTTGCGCTCTTTGAGGCCAGCTTCGTAATCGTCAAAGCGTTTGACAGCAAAATCTTCTCGGCCATGGAACCGGTGACCTTGGGTGGTGTTGCTGCTTTCGATGCCCTCAATCGAGAAGTTGATCACCTCGGAGACATCGCCATCCACCGACAGGCTGCAAAGGATCGAATGCAGCGGACGCACCCAGCGCAGGGCGCCTTCGCCCGCCTGACCCCATTTCTGGCTCTTTGGCCAAGGGAATTTGCGCACCACGTCGGGAACCAGATCGGTGATGATGGCCTCGGCCTTGCGGCCCGGCTTGTTGATCACCGCAACATAGAAATCGCCTTTTTTAGGATCGGACTGGATGGTTGCCTCATCGATGGAAGCAAGCCCAGCGCCGCGCAAAAAGCCTTCGAGTGCTTTTTCCGGTGCGCCGACGCGTGGGCCTTTGCGCTCTTCGGAAATGTCAGGGGAAGCGGCGGTCAGGCCAACGATGTTCAACGCCAGACGGCGCGGCGTCGCATAGGCCCGCGCGCCCTCATAAGTCAAACCGGCATCCACCAGACCCCCGGTGATCAGTTTTTTCAAATCTTCGGCAGCGCGGCGTTGCATCCGGGCCGGGATTTCTTCGGAAAAAAGCTCAAGCAGAAGGTCTGGCATGGTCGTCTCGAATTCGATCAGGAATGGAAGTGTTTCAGGTGGTTGCTCTAGCAAGCCACAGGCGAAAAGTCACTGATAAAATGGCATTCTGACAAAAAGAGGGGGCCTGAAGCCCCCAAATTTTGCACCCGCTGTGAACGGAGACTAGCTGCCATCGCGTCGCAGATGACGGGTCAGGCGATGTTCCAGAATGTCCCAAAGCCGCCGCATGATCTCGACAAACAGCAAATAGAAAATCGCGGCATAAATATAAGCCTGAAAATCATAGGTTTGCGAGAAGGCGCGGCGGGTCTCTCCCATCAGATCATAGACCGAAATGATCGACACCACGGCCGAGCCTTTGACCATCAGAATGATCTCGTTGCCATAGGGGCGCAACGCGACGATCAGGGCCTGTGGCAGGGTGATCTTGAAGAAAGTGACGAGCCTTGGCAGACCAAGGCTCATGGCACCTTCGATCTGGCCACGCGGCACATTCATCACCGCACCGCGCAAAATCTCGGCCTGATAGGCAGCGGTGTTGAGCGTGAAGGACAGAAGCGCAATTGACCAGCTGTCGCGGAACAGCCACCACATATTGATATCCTGCCAAAAATGACGGAACTGGCCAAAGCCGTAATAGAGCAGGAACAACTGCGCCAGCAAGGGCGTGCCACGGAAGAAATAGATATAGCCGAACGAGATCTTGTTGAGCAGCTTGTTCTTGGCCATTCGGCCATAAGCCAACGGCAGCGACAGGATGCCTCCGAGCAGAAGGGAGGAAATCACCAGTTCCAAGGTCGTCCAGAAACCCTTGATATATTTCGGCGCATAGCGCGAAACATAATCTGCATCGTAGGAAGTGTAGAGGAACCAGACTATGCCAACGAAAAACAAAATCCATGAAATCAGGAAGACGAGTCCAATGGCGCGCGACAAGGTGATCAAATCACCGCGCGCATCCGCCGGACGGGGGCGGGCTTCGAGCATCGTCTGGGCGATATAGGCTTGGCTCTTCATGTCCGAACCTCCCCGCGACGCACGCGCTTCTCAATTTTCTCCAGCCCAATCGAGGATACGAAGGTCAGCACAAGATAGATGACGCAGGCCAGTGAGAAGAACAGGAAGGCTTCCTTGGTGTTGCGCGCGGCAAGTCCGGTCTGGCGCATTGTGTCGGCAAGGCCGATGACCGAGACGAGCGAGGTTTCCTTAAGCAGGATCAGCCACAGATTGGACAGGCCGGGCAGGGCAAGCTTGATCAGTTGCGGCAGGATGACCAGACGCATGGTTTTGTACCATGACAAGCCCAGCGCATTGGCCCCTTCATACTGGCCCTGATTGATACCCTTGAAGGCGGAGAGAAAAACCTCGCTTGAATAGGATGCAAAGACGAAGGACAGGGCGATCATGCCGGCAACGAAGCTATTCACTTCCACCTGAATGCCGAAAACCTTCTGGAACAGCAGATTGATGAGAATTTGACCGCCATAATAGACGATGAACAGCGTCAGAAGTTCTGGCAGACCGCGAAAAATCGTGGTGAAAATCTTGGCTGAGTTTCTAACCGTCGGTTCCTTGGCATTTATGCCCATGGCCAGAAGAAAGCCAAATGCCAGTCCAAATGGCAGGGTTGCCAAACCCAGAGAAACCGTAATCCAGATCCCCGATGCAATCTCGTCTCCCCAGCCATTCGGGCCGAAGGACAAAAGCGCAAGATAGTCCGTCATCTACTGCTTACCTACATTAAAAGCCCGGCGGAAAGCCGCCGGGCAAAAAGATCGAAAATGGCTTCAATCAATCGCCATAAACGTCAAATGGGAAATATTTGTCGTTGATTTCTTTGTATTTGCCATTTGCGCGGATTGCTGCGATCGCTGCGGTGAACTTGTCCGCCAGCTCGGTTTCGCCTTTGCGAACCGCGATGCCTGCACCAGCACCGTGGATTTCTGGTACAGATTTCAGCGGGCTCAGGATTTTGCAGCATGCGCCATCATCAGTCTTCAGCCAGTCAGACAGCACGATGATGTCATCGACAACACCATCAAGACGGCCAGCCTGCAGGTCGAGCTTATATTCGTCCGCGGTCGGATACAGCTTCAGCTCGATGCCTTCCATTTTCTTCTCGGCAAATTCCGAGTGCGTGGTGGACGACTGGGCACCAATCAGCGCGCCTTTAAGGGATTCGGCGGAAGCGTCTTTCAGCTTGGAATCCTTAGGCACAGCCAAGGCTGGTGGGGTGTTGTAATATTTCTTGGAGAAGTCGACTTTCTTCAGACGATCCGGCGTGATCGACATGGAAGCGATAATAGCGTCGAATTTGTTGGCGATCAGGGCTGGGATCATACCGTCCCAATCCTGTACAACGAATTCGCACTCGACTTTCATTTCCTCACACAGGGCATCAGCCATGTCGATGTCGAAACCGACCAGCTTGCCATCAGCGGTGAGGCTGTTGAATGGAGGATAAGCACCCTCGGTGCCGATACGGACTTTGTCTGCAGCCTGTGCGCCACCAGCAGCCATCATGACAGCCGCTGCGGTGATTGCGATTTTCTTCAAGAGACGCATTGGTTTCTCCCTCTTGCCTCATGCATCGTGCGACAACATCCGAACAAATTTGTCGTAATGGTCGGCACGTTCTGGACCTGTTGCAGGTTCCTATCATTGCGCGGGTTGCCCGCGTGGGCAGCATATTCCCACTATTTTCGGCAAGTTGACAACAGGCAATGCGCCAAAATTCGCTTCACAGCCAAAAACCATCCATTTTCCCCAAAAATTCGGAAGAAAAATGCGCATGGTTCTGGCGTTTCAGAATGATGTGCGGAATCGAGGCTGAACTGGTGAAAGAGGGGATCCGTTATTTTGCCGGACCTGATCAAAAAGGCGTCAGATTGCCCATTCCTTAAGCAGAATGATGTGCTCTTTTGTCTCAGGCTTTGTACGGTTTCTCGGCCTTTCCGAGGAGAGATTCTATCTTGGGACACAAAAAAGCCGGGCATCCTGAGACACCCGGCTTTGATGGATTTCAATCATTCACCGCCATAGACGTCAAAGTCGAAATATTTGGCGTTGATTTCCTGATATTTGCCATTGGCCCGCAGGGCTGCAATGGCGGCGCTGAACTTGTCGGCCAGCTCTTTGTTGCCTTTCTTGACCGCGATACCAGCACCATTGCCATGAATTTCCGGCACTGGCTTGATCGGCATCAGGATCTTGCAGCAAGCGCCTTCCTCGGATTTCACCCACTCGGACAGGACCACGATGTCATCGACGACACCATCGAGGCGGCCGGATTCAAGATCGAGTTTATACTCGTCCGGGGTTGGATAGAGGTGCAGGTCGATATCTGCGATTTTCTTCTCGGCAAAGTCTGCATGGGTCGTGGAAACCTGTGCGCCGATGGACAAACCTTTCAGCTCATCAAGGCTTTCGCCCTTCAACTCGCTATCTTTCATCACAGCGATGGCGGATGGGGTATTATAGTATTTCTTGGAGAAGTCGACTTTTTTCAGGCGATCCTCGGTGATCGACATGGACGCGACAATGGCGTCGATCTTGCCGGCCATGACAGCCGGGATCATGCCGTCCCAATCCTGCATGACGAATTTGCACTCGACCTTCATCTCAGCACAAAGCGCGTTGGTGATGTCAACGTCAAAGCCGATCAGTTTACCGTCAGAGGTCAGCTGGTTGAAGGGAGGGTAGGCGCCGTCGATACCGATACGGACCGGATCACCCGCCTGTGCGGACAGGCTGGCAGCGGCGAGAAGGGAAGCAGCAGCAAGGATGGTTTTTGTGAATTTCATTGTAAGAGTCCCGATTTTGGGTTCGGCCAATCAGGCCAAGCAGATTGCGAAAGCGTGGACGGGCGAAAAGCGGTCTAAGACGCTCCTACCAAGCTGGTGACGCACGGTCTCGCGCTGCTCTCTCATCGACCAAAATTGCCTATTTGACAAGCAAACTGGCGATTTGCAGGGCATCCATTCGGGTAAATTTGACAAATTACAGGCCGATCTTGGCAATTTGCTCAATTTGACGGTCAGAACCGTCTATTTGCCAATCGGCGGCAGCTGCATTCTGTTGATAATGAAATCCGCAATTTTACGCACCTGATCGAGTTGAAACTCTGGCAAATTGTGTGGGTTGGCCATTGCACCTATGGTCTCGCTGGCAATCGCCACGATATTATTGTCGTCCGGCGAGAGGGGCGTCTGATCCTTGGCGTCAGCCCTGCGCACTTCGAGCTTGGGGAAGGCTTCATTCTTATAGCCCTCCACCACCACCAGATCGCAGGGCGAGAAACGCGGCAGGATGTCGCCAAGGAACGGTTCCTCATCCCAGGCATCCCGGCATTCGTGCATCAAAGCCCAGCGCGTTCCTGCTGCGACGAGGGCCACCTCGCGCGATCCGGCCTCCCGGTGACGAAAGCTGTCAGTGCCGGGCTTGTCGATGTCGCAGGCATGATGGGCATGCTTGACCGATGAAATCCGGTAACCGCGCCCACTCAATTCGGCAATCAGTCGGGTGACGAGGGTGGTCTTGCCCGAATTCTTCCAACCGGTCACCCCGAACACTTTGTGGCCGTGCCAGATGAAGGGCGTGTCACGGGGGGCGCTTTCCTTCCCTTTGATTGTCATCGCGCTCATCCTTCCGCCTGTTCCTTGAGGCCGGATGCAATGGCCTCGGCCACCGGGACATCATCCGGTTCATTGACGTTGAAGAAAGGGTCGATTTCGATATCGTCGATCATCTGACCGGAAAAATGGGCGTGGCTACAGGTCTGGCTCTCAGCCCAGAGGCGGGTCTTGCGTTCGCCAGAAGCGAGAAACGCTTCCAGACTGTCTGCTAGGGCAATCGGCCAGAGGCCAAAGGTCGGATGCACTCGATCGCCAGACTGCGCCAGCACGATTGCGGGCTCCGGCCCACCCATCGCCATGATGAACCGGTCCACAAGCGTGTCGGGAAAGAAGGGTGTGTCCACTGCGACCGTGGCGATCCAGAAGACCTCCGGGGCGTTTGCCTCTGCCCACCGCATCGCAGACAGAATACCGGAGAGGGGACCTGCATGGTCAGGCAAAAGGTCCCCGACCACATCCCAGTTCGCCCCGAAGCGCTCGTCACCATCATGACCGCTGACCACGATCTTGCCCACCTGTGGCTGAAGGCGCGTGGCACAGTGAGAGAGCATGGTCTCGCCGTCTATCTCGATCAATGCCTTGTCCTGCCCCCCCATGCGCGAAGATTGCCCCCCTGCGAGCACGACCCCAAGGGTCCTGTGGGCCCAGCGATTGCGGGCCAGAGCGGGATCGCCATCAAAGGCAGCCAGTTGGCCTGCCAGATCCATCGCTTTGAGATCAAGGGCTTCGAGCCGTTCTTTTTCGCCTGTCATGTTGGTATCCTTCCACCGGGCATTTGGCCTTCTAGTCTGACTGTTTGTCTTTGCAAACCACGTGACTATAATCAAGCCTTGTCTTGAGGCCCAGCTTGTCGCCGGTTTGAGCACTGCGCATGTGACCCGTACCTTTGACAGGCAGCGACAAAACGCCCGTTTGGCCTTGACCTTCGGCAAGCAAATGGCCAGCTATGGGCGATAGGGTCGAAGAATCCATGATCGGGCTTCATGGTTTGCTGCCCCATTCACTGAACAAAAAGGCCGCCACACGTGTTTTGGAAAAATAGAAAAGATGCATCCGTGACCAAAGACGCCATTCACGCAAAGCTGAAAGAGATCAAGACACCCGACGGGCGCAGTGATCTGGTTTCTGCCAATATGGTCTCCGAAATTTTCATCAAGGACGGATCGGTGATCTTCTCGCTCAATGTCGAGGCTGATGAGGCCAAGGCCATGGAGCCTGTGCGCCAGCAGGCCGAACGTGCAGTGCTTGCGCTGCCGGGGGTGGAAAAGGCGATGGTCGCGCTGACCGCTGAACGCAAACCCGGTACGGCCTCCGCGACAGCCAAGCCCAATCCAGCCCCGAAACCGCCGCAACAGCCCAAACAGCGTGCTCAGGGCGGCAGCGCCCGGATCACCGTTGAAGGGGTTCGTCACATCGTGGCTGTCTCATCGGCCAAGGGCGGGGTTGGCAAATCGACATCGGCCGTCAATCTGGCTCTGGCCCTGAAAGCCAATGGCCTCAAGGTCGGCATTCTTGATGCCGATATTTACGGCCCCTCCATTCCGCGCCTGCTTGGCATTACCGACAAGCCTGAAATGATCGAAGGCACGCGCACCTTAAAGCCGATGGAGGCCTACGGCATTGTTGCCATGTCGATCGGTTTTCTGGTTGAGGAAGATACCCCGATGATCTGGCGCGGCCCAATGGTTGTCTCGGCCCTGACGCAGATGTTGCGCGATGTGGCCTGGAACATCAATGGCGAGCTTGATGTGCTGGTCGTTGATATGCCTCCGGGTACCGGCGACATTCAGCTAACCATGGCGCAACAGGTGCCTCTGTCAGGCTCGGTCATCATTTCCACGCCGCAGGATCTGGCTTTGCTAGACGCCAGAAAAGGCATCGCGATGTTCGAGAAGGTGCAAATTCCAATCCTTGGTCTGATTGAGAATATGAGCTACTTCCAGTGCCCAAATTGCGGCGAACGGCACGAGATATTCGGTCATGGCGGCGCGCGTCAGACCGCCGCCGATATCAATGTTCCGTTTCTGGGCGAAGTGCCGTTGCATATCGATATCCGCGAGCGGGCGGACAGCGGCACACCGATTGTTGCAACAGAGCCGGATAGTGACCACACCGCCATCTATCTCAATCTGGCCCAGTCGGTCGCCAATGGACTGCAAAATGCAGGCAGGGTCGCGCCAAAGATCGTCTTTGAATAAACGGATCTACGCGATCCAACGACCAGACCAAAAAAGGAGCCTTTCGGCTCCTTTTTCAGTTTACCGCAGGTGTGTTGGCCTTAGTCGGTTTCGGCAAAGGTGAGAAACTGCACCAGATACCCAAACACGAGGGCAATGCCTGCGGTGAAGCACATCAAAAGCCCCATCGGCAGAACGCTGTCGGTCAGCATGAAGGCAACAATATAGCTGAAACCGGCACTGACCAGAGTGACAATCGAGCCGGACAGACCGGATGCGCTGCCTGCAAGGCGCGGGATGACACTGACCACCCCGACGCTGGCGCTGGGCATCACAAGCCCGTTGCCGATTCCAAGAAAGAAGGTTGCACCAAACAGGTAGGCCGGACCTTCAAGGCCAAGCAGACTTAGTATGACCACCGAAGCGGACGCTGCCAGCGTCAAAAGACAGCCAATCAGGATCATCTTGAACAGGCCGAGCCGCGAGGCATAGCGACCGGACAGAAAGTTGCCAATGCTGTAGCCAACTGCCACCAGAACGAAATAGAAGCCATAATGGGTTGGTGTCAGATGGAACATATTCTGGCTGACATAGGGCGCACCGCCCAGAAAAACGAAAAAGGTTCCAACCCCAAAGGCGCTGATCAGGGTGTAGATCCAGAAGCTGCTCATACCAAGCAGGGTGCGATAATCTGCCAACATGGCGCGGATCGAAGGGGCCTGACCCAGATGCTTGTTGGTCTCGGGCAAAGAATACCAAGCCCAGGCAACCGCAATCAGCGTCATCAATCCGGTGAAGATGAAGCCCGCCCGCCAATCTGCGAGGTCATCGAGCACACCGCCAATGATCGGCGCAACCATCGGCGCCATCGCCATGCCCATAGTCACATAGCCGAGCATACTCGCCGCTTCGGACGGTTTCCTGATATCGCGGACGATGGCGCGGCCCAAGACAAGCCCGGCAGCCCCGCCAGCCACCTGAATGACACGCCAAACGATAAGCATGTCCAGCGACGAAGACAGCGCACAGAGGAACGAGGCCAGTGCGGCGAAAAGCAAACCACCAAGCAACACGGGCCTGCGCCCGAACTGATCAGACAGGGGGCCTATGATTGGCTGAGTGAAGGCCGTTCCGACCAGACCAAGGGACAAGGTGAGCTGAACCAGCGTTGCAGGGGCGTTGAAATGGTCCTGCACGCTCGGCATGGAAGGGACATAAATATTCACGGCCATCGGGTTGACGGCCGTGACCGCTACCAGAATGACGATGGAGGGCAATAAGGCACCAGATGGCGCACGCATGGTTGGCGTCGCAAGACTCATAGACAAATCACTTCAAAACTTGGCCTGAATGCGGACAAAAACAGACCAGCAGACCGAAAGGGGGGAATTGAGGGCGCAAGGCAACTAAGGGGGGCTTGAAGGCCTCGCGTCCTCTAGGATGTAACATTGTAGTGAGGGTCTGCCAAGACGCATACGCATTTTTGAGTCGAACCTGCAAAATCGGAACGGCAACTTTGGCAGACGGACCAGAAGCTTTGAAAGGCGACTAACCGCCAGATTCCGCAGCCTCTTTGGCTTGGGCTTGCCGGCGCATGCGCGAGACAGTCCTCTCCCTGAAAATCGTGTAGATGCCGGAGGCAAGAATGAGGGCAATGCCGAACCATGTCTGCAGATCAGGAATGTCACTGTAGAAGACATAGCCATAGAAGAGCGAGATCGGCATCGAAATATAGCGGAAGGAGGAAACCACCGAGATCTCACCATTGTTCATCGCAATCACGATGGCATATTGGCCAAGGGTCAGGAACACTGCAGCCAGCGCCAGCATCAGCATGCTAATGGTCGATACTGGTTCCCAGCTTTCCGTCAGGTTCAACAGGCCACCGCCGATGGTTGACATCAGCATGGTGATGAAGGTCACGCCCCACAAAGGTGCACCGACCGGGATACGGCGTGTGATCACGTCACGTGCTGTTGCGCCGATCACAGCGCCCAACGCAAACAGCGAATAGAAAGTGAAGCCTTCCAGTCCGGGGCGAACGATCGCCATCACGCCCACAAAGCCCACCACAATGGCACTCCAGCGGCGTATCCCGACCTGTTCGCCAAAGAAAATCGCTGCCGCTGCTGTCGACGCCAGCGGAATCGTCAGCATAATGGCCCCGATGTTGGCCAACGGCAATTGCGCAAGCGCGGTCAAAAACAAAAGAGCCGCGATGGTTTCGCATGCCGCGCGCAACAGGATTGTCGGATGCAAAGCCGCCCGCAGACGCTTATATTCCTTTGTCCACGCCAACATGCAGGCCAGCAGCGTAAGGGCCACAATGCCGCGAACCACCACGACCTGGCCAGTCGAAAGGGATTCGCCACCCATTTTGGTCAGCAAATCGTTGGTCACAAAGAAAAGGATCGCAACCTGCATGATCATGATGCCATACAGATTGCCTTTGTCGGTACGGATCGCAGCCGCATCAACGCGCGTTGCGACCGTTCCTTGCGGCGCGGTAGTCATGAAGTCAGACCTTGCTTTATTCGGGGAGGCGGCAAACGCAGCAAGACAAGCGATGAATGCTTGATCTTCTAGCCACCGGTAACAGACATATGTCTGCCAATAGAGGGGCGATTATTATCTCTGTCAATGATAAAATCATGACCCTTGGGTTTGCGGGCAATTGCCGACAGGATTGCCTCGGTCAACGGGCCATCGCTCTCGGAAGCCCGCAAGGGGGCGCGCAGATCGGCGGCATCCTCCTGACCCAGGCACATATAGAGAGTGCCGGTGCAAGTGACCCGGACCCGGTTGCAGCTTTCACAGAAATTGTGGGTCATTGGCGTGATGAAACCGACGCGTCCTCCGGTTTCCTTTACCGTCACATAGCTGGCCGGACCGCCCGTCTTGTGCGCTGAAGGCTCCAGAGTCCAGCTCTGGGCCAGATCCCGTTTTAGCTCCGACAAGGGCAAATACATGTCAAGGCGCTCATGGTCGATCTCGCCCATTGGCATGGTTTCGATGAAAGTCACATCCATACCGCGCTGGTGGCAAAAACGGATCATCTCATCATATTCATCATCATTCACACCGCGCAGGGCAACGGCATTGAGCTTGAGCTTGATCCCGGCGGCAAGGGCGGCCTCGATACCATCCATAACCTGATCAAAACGGCCCCATCGGGTAATTTCCTTGAAGCGGTCCTCGCGCAGACTGTCCAGAGAAACGTTGATCCGCTTCACGCCAAGCGCCGCCAGTTCACTGGCATATCGCTTCAGTTGCGAGCCGTTGGTCGTCAGGGTCAGCTCTTCCAGCGCTCCGCTGTCCAGATGGCGCGACAGGGACCCGAACAGCGTCATGATGTCCTTGCGCACCAAAGGTTCCCCGCCAGTCAATCGCAGCCGTTTCACACCAAGGGAGACAAAAGAGGAGCAAAGGCGATCCAGTTCTTCAAGGCTGAGGACCTCCCTTTTGGGCAGGAAGTTCATATTCTCGGCCATGCAATAGAAACAGCGGAAATCACATCGATCCGTGACAGACACACGCAAATAGTTGACATGACGTCCGAACAGATCGATCAATGGCGCGTTTGCCTGTGCCAACTCATCATGCTGCATTGGGTCACTCTTTCTCTTACAAGACAGGGTCGTTTGGGATCTCGCACGAAAGATAGGGTGTGCGGGGCGGCCTAGTCAATCCTACTGAGGTTCAGCAAAGCGTGAAGTGATTTTCATGCAAACTGTCATTGAACCGGAGATGAGCATGGCATAAGTCTGGAAGGATACACTTGACTTTTTCGTAACTGCGGTGATGTCCGACAGGAAAGAAAGCCTTGCATGACCAATCCATGGCCAACCGAATTGCGCCTGTCTGAAGACAGGAAAACGCTCACCATCTCGTTTGACACGGCAGAAAGTTATGTCTTCACCGCGGAATTTCTGCGGGTGACATCGCCAAGTGCCGAGGTGCAGGGACACAGCGAACAGGAACGAAAGACTGTTGGCGGCAAACGAGACGTCGAGATCATGAAAATCGAGCCGGTTGGCAATTACGCGGTCCGCATTTCCTTCACCGACTTGCATGACACGGGCTATTTCAGCTGGGACTATTTCCTGAAATCAGGCCGGGACCATGAAGCAATCTGGGATGCGTATCTTCAGGCGCTCGAGGAAAACGGCCTCAGCCGTGACTGATTGGATTTGGTACGCGTGAAATGAAAAAAGCCGGCTCACAGGGAACCGGCTTTCTTTTGTCTGAAAACGTCCAGACTTATTTCTGATTGGCCTGGATCACGTGAACACGGGCACCAACACGCACGCGCTCATACAGGTCGATCACATCTTCGTTGGCCAGACGGATGCAGCCCGAAGACACGGCCTGACCGATGGACCAAGGCTCATTGGAGCCATGAATGCGGTAGATGGTGGAACCGATATACATCGCACGAGCGCCGAGCGGGTTGTTTGGGCCACCTTCCATGTGGGCTGGAAGATTAGGCACGCGCTTGCGCATGGCAGGAGGAGGAGTCCAGCCCGGCCATTCCGCTTTGCGGCTTACACGATGGGTGCCTGTCCACTGAAAGCCGGGACGACCAACGCCGATGCCATATTTTACGGCTTTGCCATCGCCAAGAAGGAAATACAGACGACGTTCCTTGGTATTGACGATGATGGTGCCTTTTGCTGCATTCGCATATTTGCCATCATAGCTGACGGTGCTGCGTTTAATCGGCGAACGACCACCACGAACGGACCCGTTGACTTCTTTCCAGGTGTTGGTGGTCATGTCGAAATATTTGGATGCCTGGGCGCCTGTGACAGCAACCGTGAGACCCAGAATCATGCCTGCGGCGAGAGAGAATAGTTTGCGCATTAAGTTTGCCCCGAACTTATCGAAAGGTTCAGGCAGTCTTCTATATCCGCAAGATTCATGCGTCACGAAGCCCTGCCTAGGAAAAAATTGCGATAATTTTGACAGGATCTTTCCTAAGAAAGGATGATCGTTGCAAGTGCTTTTTGGCTAGGAAGCGTTCACATTTGCGTTTTTGATGCAAAGCAAATGTACGTTGTGGCGATTTCGCAACAGTTGGGACTCTTCCTAAGGGCACTTGACTGATCAGTTGCCCCGAAAATTGGCACAACTCACTCTTGAGTGGAAAAAGTTGAATGATTGCAGCAAATAGGAGTGTCGAATCAATCTTCTACACGTTGAAGTCGATATTTCGGCCCAATCTCATGCGCTGATAGCCGAAAACTGAGGCCTTCCCTTACCTTGTTTTCCAACAAACGAATGGATCCTGTCGGCGGTGAAACATTCGGGAAACTACGACCAATCGGCAACGTTCCGATATATTTTGGCAGATTTTCTCTGGTTTTAATCATAGCCATCTAGGCGACAGGGCGCAAAAAGTGCTAAGGGCTTCGACGGGTGCTTCTTTAACGTAGAGTGGCGTTTGGTGGATGTGTGACTGATAGGTTGCATGAGAGTGGCCACGCGAAGGTTGATTGACATGAATGGATTGGCAAAACTGATTTTGGGTGCATTGCTCCTTGTCGGATCCGTTGCCCTTCTTCCTGAAGATGCAAAAGCACAACAGGTCAGCGCTTGTAGCACTGTTAAAACCGACCCCAATTACGACCCGCTCTGCAGCAGTACCTGTAATCTGGGTGAATATTTCCAGTATGTTTTCGATGCTGCCTATCGCCCCCATCTGTGCAACAGCATTCCGACTGCTTTTTGGTCCTATCAGAGACAAGTCGGTGAAGTCTCTTCCAATGGCAAATCGGCCAGTGGCAATGCCTCCTCTGTGAGTGCCGCCGCCAGTAACAGCAATGCCGCCAACGTCGCCTTGATGACACCCACACAGCGCGTCAGCGTTGGGTCCGCCATATTGCACTATGCGCCGACGGGCTCAAGCAGCGAAGCGTTGGACAAGATCAACGCCATGAATGGTGAGGAGGAGCCGCTCGACTATGGCGCGGCGCCTTTGGAAAAAGCGGTCTGGTTCAAGTTGCTCGGCACATTGGGTAACAAGGATGCCACTGCCCAACTGGCAAGTATTCGCATTCAGACCGGCGGCATCATGGCCGGGACGGATTTCTATTCAAACGAATATCTGCGTTTGGGCGTGCTTGGCTCCGTGTCGGATATCTCCGTCGATATTCACGAGAACAACAACGAACTCGATGTCACCGCCTGGAAGATTGGCGGCACCGGCACCCTCGAAATTGGTAAGTGGTATCTTGACGGTTTGGCGACTCATAGCTGGGAGAAGAACAGCGCCAGCCGAACTGTCGACATCAACGGTATGGGCGACTTGCGCAATTTTTGGTCCAAATTCACCAACCGCCGCATCAATGCCGCTTTTGAAACAGGCTTTCGATGGAATGTCGGGCGCTTGATGATTCAGCCCCTTGCCGGGGTGGATCTCAATTGGTTAAAGCAGGCCGAAGTGGTCGAGCAGGGCAACAGCTCAGCTTCTATCATCACCGCCAAGAACACGGTCTTTACCGGTTCGTCCAAGCTCGGTGTGAACCTGTCGTCGGTCATTCTGCTCGACAAAAGCTCGATCGTGCCAACCGTTGGCGGCTATTGGGGGCATCGGTTTGGTGAGCTCGAAAATGCCAACCGCATCTCCACCGATCAGGGTGTCAGCTATCAATATGTCGGAGCGAAACCGCCGCTTGATATCTTCAATCTCTATGCGTCCGTCATGCTCAATGTTGACGAGAGTCTGGCGTTGTCGGCAGGCTATCACGGTGCCTTCAATCGCTTCGAGCGCTACCATGCAGGCAATATCGCATTGCGCATTCGCTTCTGAGCCGAAGGCTCAAGGCTGCTCCGACGCGTTCATTCGACACTTCAACATATTCCATCAAGACTTCAATAAAGTCATTCAAGTGATTCATATATAACAAAAAACCCGGCGACTGCCGGGTTTCTCTTTTCGTGTTTATATCCGTGGATGGATATCCGGGCTGTTGAAGATTAACCCAAATTCAGTTCAGCAAAGAAATCGTTGCCTTTGTCGTCAACCACGATGAAGGCCGGGAAATCTTCCACTTCGATCCGCCAGACGGCTTCCATGCCGAGTTCTGGATATTCCACGCACTCGACTTTCTTGATGCAATCCTGAGCGAGACGGGCAGCCGGTCCGCCAATGGATCCGAGATAGAATCCACCATGGGCTTTACAGGCATTGGTGACCGCTTTTGAGCGGTTGCCCTTGGCCAGCATGATCATTGATCCACCAAAGGATTGGAACTGATCCACGAAGCTATCCATGCGGCCTGCCGTGGTGGGACCAAAGGACCCGGATGCGTAGCCTTCCGGTGTCTTGGCCGGACCTGCATAATAGATCGGATGGTTCTTGAAATATTCCGGCAATTCCTCGCCGGCCTCAAGACGGGCACGGATTTTGGCGTGAGCCAGATCGCGGGCCACGATCAGCGGACCGGACAGAGACAGACGAGTCTTGGTCGGATGCTTGGTCAGCTGAGCCAGCTGCTCTGCCATTGGCTTGTTGAGGTCGATCTTGACAACATCGCCGCCCAGCTCCTCACCATCTACGTCCGGCAGATATTTCGCCGGATTGGCTTCCAGCTCTTCAAGGTAAATCCCGTCCTTGGTGATCTTGCCAACGCACTGACGGTCAGCCGAGCAGGACACACCGATCGAGATTGGCAGGGAAGCACCGTGACGCGGCAGGCGGATCACCCGCACATCGTGACAGAAATATTTGCCGCCAAACTGCGCACCGATGCCCATCTGCTGGGTCATCTTGTGAACCTTTTCTTCCATCTCAAGATCGCGGAAGGCATGCGCGGTTTCAGAGCCTTTGGTCGGCAGCGTGTCATAATAATGTGCCGAGGCCAGCTTGGTGGTCTTCATGTTCAGCTCAGCAGACAGACCGCCGATAGTGATCGCCAAATGATATGGAGGACAAGCAGCGGTGCCGAGGGTTTTGATTTTCTCTTCCAGGAAGGCCAGCATCCGGTCTTCGGTCAACAGAGCGGGCGTGCCCTGATAAAGGAAGGTCTTGTTGGCCGAACCGCCACCCTTGGCGATGAACAGGAACTTATATTCGTCTTCCCCATCGGCAAAGATATCGATCTGGGCTGGCAAATTGTTGGCGGTGTTCTTTTCCTCAAACATCGTCAGAGGAGCCAGCTGGCTGTAACGCAGGTTCTTCTTGTCGTAGGCATCAAAGACGCCCTTGCTGATTGCGCCTTCATCAGAGCCGACCACATGCACATGTGAGCCCTTTTTGCCCATGACGATACCGGTGCCCGTGTCCTGACACATTGGCAGGATGCCGGATGCAGAAATGTTGGCATTCATCAGAAGGTCATAAGCAACGAATTTATCGTTGTCGGTTGCATCCTCGTCGTCGAGAATCTTGCTCAACTGTTCCAGATGGCCCGGGCGCAACAAATGGTTGATGTCCATGAAAGCCTGTTCGGTCAGCAACCGAATGCCTTCTTCCTCGACCATAAGGACGTCCTTGCCCTTGAAGGTTTCAACGGACACATAGTCCGACGTCAATTTACGGTAGGGGGTCTCATCCTTCCCGAGTGGGAAGAGCTTGTTCACCTGAAAGCTCATATCTGGTCCTCGTTCAGCGAAACAGGCGGCGGTGATGCCACTTGCTTTTACTCTTGCGCATGTCACCGAAGGTGCGGGAAGCAAAAGGTCAGACTTCGCTGCACGATCAGCTTTGCTCGCCTCCATCAGTGCGCTGTTTTCCCGGATTTTTCAACCCTTGGCGGTCAAAATCCAGAGCTTCATGCCACCACAACCTGTGGTGCGACAAAATGAAGGAAAACAAGCCTTTAAAACGCACATTACTTGAATTATATCTTCAACATAGAGACGGTGAACTTCATCCTAATGGACTTGTCGTTCCTTTCCTTTGTGCTGTGTCAATCTGCACAGAGACAGCCAAAAACAATTGCCCGAAACAAATGCTAAAAACACATGCTTGGAGACGATCATGACGATGCGAACGGAAACGGATTCCTTCGGCCCATTGGAAGTGCCGGAGGACAAGTATTTTGGTGCCCAGACAGCGCGCTCTCTGATCAACTTCCCGATCGGCGAGGAAAAAATGGCGGCACCCCTCATCCGTGCGCTGGGCATTGTTAAACTGTCTGCAGCCAAAGCCAATCTGGCGCTCGATAATATCGACCCGACCGTTGGCGATGCAATCGTCACCGCAGCGACAGAAGTGGCCCAAGGCAAACTTGATGATCACTTCCCTCTGTCAGTCTGGCAGACCGGCTCCGGCACCCAATCCAACATGAATGCCAATGAGGTGATCTCCAACCGCGCGATCGAATTGCTGGGCGGTATTCTGGGTTCCAAGGAGCCAGTTCATCCCAATGATCACTGCAATCGCAGCCAATCCTCCAACGACACCTTCCCGACCGCGATGCACATCGCGACCGCTGAAGAGATCAACAAGAGCCTGATCCCCGCTCTCGATGATCTGGCCATTGCTCTGGAAGCAAAATCCGATGCCTTTAAGGACATCATTAAGATCGGCCGGACGCACTTGCAGGATGCAACGCCGCTGACGCTCGGGCAGGAATTTTCCGCTTATGTCGCCATGGTCCGCAACAGCATCCGCCGAGTGCGTGCCACCTTGCCTGCGCTTTATGATCTGGCACAGGGCGGCACGGCGGTTGGCACCGGCATCAATGCCAAAATCGGCTTTGCCGAGAAGTTTGCCGCAGAAGTCGCCGACTATACCGATCTGCCATTTGCCTCCGCGCCTAACAAGTTTGAATCGCTGGCCACCCATGACGCCATGGTCGAAGCCCATGGGGCGTTGAATAGTGTCGCGGTGAGCCTGTTCAAGATCGCCAACGACATTCGCCTGCTCGGCTCCGGCCCACGCTCGGGGCTGGGGGAAATCTCCCTGCCGGAAAACGAACCCGGCTCGTCGATCATGCCTGGTAAGGTCAACCCAACCCAGTGTGAGGCCATGACGATGGTGTGCGCTCAGGTGATGGGCAACAACACAACGGTATCGATTGCTGGCTCACAGGGGCATTTCGAGCTCAATGTCTTCAAACCGGTTATCATCTTCAACACGTTGCAATCGATCCGCTTGTTGAGTGATGCCTGCAACAGCTTCACCGACAAGTGTGTCGTCGGCATCAAGGCCAATGAAGACCAGATTGCCGAGCTTATGGGACGCTCGCTGATGCTGGTTACGGCGCTGGCACCGCATATCGGCTATGACAATGCCACCACCATCGCCAAGACAGCCCACAAGAATGGCACCACTTTGAAAGAAGAGGCGGTCAAGCTCGGCTTCGTCAGCGAAGAGGATTATGACACGCTTGTCCGTCCTGAAAAGATGATTGCGCCCCAATAAGCGGGACCGAGAGCTGAATGACAAAAGCCACCGTTTCGACGGTGGCTTTTTCGTGTTCGGGTCAACGCATTTGACAGGTGAGCAGGTCTGACCTGCAAAGACTGGCCTGCAATGACTGGCCTACAATGACTGGCATGCAATGTCAGGCCAGCAAGGCGCGCGCCGTCCGCTCATCCGTGATCAGGCCAGAGAGATTGCGGCTGTTGAGAATGGCGCGGATGGCATCCACCTTTTGGTCGCCACCAGCGATGGCGACGATTTTGCTGTTGGTCATGCTGTTGCGGGATACGGACACGGTGCGCGAGGTGAGGGGTGTTTCTAGGATGTTACCATCCTGGTCAAAGAAATGGCCCAGCAGTTCGCCAATGGCACCAGATTTTGCAATCTCCGCAATCTCTGACTGTTCTATCATGCCTGAGGCGACCAGCTGCGTATCGGTGTCCACCGTACCGATCCCGACAATCTTCAGTGGTGCGCTTTCCGCCAGCTCGAAAACCTCATTGACGCCCCGTTGCGCCAACAGGATCTCTCGGTCATCGCTGGTGTTGGCAAAGAAGGGCACGGGCATCACATAGGCCTGCGCCCCGGTCTTTTCCGCCAGCATATGCATCACGTCGTGCGGGTTTGCCGAAAAATTGCGGGTCAGACCACCTAGCAGGGACACAAAACGCATCCCTTCTATGCGCATGCGCGGCAAAGTGCGGATGGCCGCCGCCAATGTGCGCCCGTGGCCGATACCGATCAGGGTTTCCTCGCCCATATCAAGCCAACGGCGCAAAAAACTCGCTCCAACGAAGCCAAGTGTTTTGATCGGCAGGCCAACTTCTTCCAGATCGGGTGCTACCTCGCATGTATCGAGGCCATAACGCTCTGAGAGAGCGCTTTCCAACTCGATGCATTCGATGATTTCGCCTTCGATGGTTACTTTGACAGAGCCCTCGGCCACCGCTCTGGCAATCAGCCGATGGGCCTTCACCGAGGGAACGCCGATCCGTTTGGCGACCTTTGCCTGCGTCAGGCCTCCAACATAATGAAGCCATGCAGCCCGGATCGCCAAACTGTGTTCGTTGTCCGGAAGGGGTCTCAATCCGCTCATCGGTCTATCCTTATGCATCTTCCCTCATGCTCCTGTCTCAAAGAGCAAAAGCCCTGCCGCCCATCCATCAAGGAAAGAGGCGGCATGACATCATCTTGTTTTGGGCATTGTTTCTTTATGCCCGATCATAGCGTCCCGCCGGATTATGGAACAGTCTGCTTTCGGCTGGGGAGGTACAAAATGCCATGCCCAATTGGTCCCCTTGCAGTTAACACAAAGAAAACCTTGCATTCCACCTCAAATTTTGAGGCTTTGTTCCCCACTGTCGATATGAGGCGCCCAAAAGGCAACGCTTTCTGCGATATGGGGAATGACCTGCCGATCATTCGGCTCGCGCTCCTTGAAGCTCAGCTCAAGACAGATTTCATTGTCCTTCGCGCCACCCGCTTTGAAAGCGGCAATCAACGGTTCGGGCTGGATTTGCCCCTTTGCATTATATTCGGCAATGAAAGGCCGATGCCCACCCTTGTCCATCAGGCTCTGCTTGATGTGAATGATCGGACTGACTGGCGGAATGGCGCGGGCCCAGGCATAGGGGTCATAGTCGGATGGATCCTCGGAGGTGACATCCCCATGGTCAATATCGGCCATCATCCACATTGGGATCGCCATATCAGCCTCTGAAATGCGGTCTTGCAGATCAATGCTGGCCTTGATGGTTTCGCCAAATTCACGGCCAACGCTCATCGGCTCCCAAAAGACAAAATCGAGACCGGCCCCCTTGGCATGTTCGGTCACTTCGGCCCAATGGTCGATGGCAATATCGATTAGCTCTTCACGCCGGGCCGGATCGTCAAAGTCCTTAAAAGTGAAGATGGCAAATTGAGTGCCGACCGACTTACCGCCAAGATCGCCAATGATGTCGGCAAAGCATTTGAACCAGTCGACATAATAGCGCCGCACATTCGGGTCCGGATGGCCGAAATGATTGAGCCTGCCATAAGGCCCGGTCATGCCCGAGGTCACCCGGGCACCGGTCCGCTCCAGCGCCTTGTCCATTTGCCGTGTCAGGCGACGGATCAGCGGCGCTGGCCAGCTGGGATTGATAAATTCATGGGTCAGCTGTATGTCGCGCAGGCGGATTTTGCCTGCGATGGCATCAATCAGATCATCCGGATCGGCAAAGCGATTGACCAGCGGATTGGTATTGAGCGAAAGGGTAAAAGCCATATCAGGATGCCTTTGCCGTTTCGTTGGTGTCCAGCGCTGCAAACCAGTCGGCAAAGGCGGCTTGCTCTTCCGCGCTCATATGCAGGCGATGTTTGGTCCGCCGCCAGATAATGTCTTCTGCGGTGCGGGCAAATTCCACATCCACCAGATAGGTGACTTCTGCCTCATAGAGATTGCCACCAAAATGCCGCCCCAACTCTTCAACCGATTTGGAATTGCCGGCAATGGCGGCAATGCGCGAGCCATAAAGCCGACCATAATGGTTGCGCAATGGCCGCGGCATCCACGGATAGTCCCGCTTCATCTTGTCTTGGAACAGGTCATAATCGGCATTTTCAAGGTCACCACCGGGGAGGGGCGCATTCTCGGTCCAATTGCCGCTCATGTCGGGGAAGAATTTCTTCATCCGCTTCAGGCAACCTTCAGCGATTTCCCGATAAGCCGTGATTTTGCCGCCAAAAATATTGAGCAAAGGCGCATTGTCGGTCTCGTCAAGATCAAAGACATAATCGCGGGTCACCGCGGACGGATTGCCACGGCCATCATCAAACAGGGGGCGGACGCCGGAGAAGCTTTCGATCACATCATCGCGATTGAGCTTTTCCTTAAAGTAGCGATTGACCACATCAATCAGATATTGGATCTCGCTCTCATCGGCTTCCACATCCTCGGCACGGCCTTCATAAGAAATGTCGGTGGTGCCAATCAGCGCCAGATCGCCCTCATAGGGGTTGATGAAAATAACGCGCTTGTCATGATTCTGTACCAGATAGGCATTTGCCCCGGTCCAGAATTTTGGCACGATGATATGCGATCCCTTGACCAGACGGATATTGCGCTTGGATTTGGAGTTGGCGACATTGTTGATGACATCGGACACCCATGGACCGGCAGCATTGATGATTGCCTTTGTCTTATAAGTCTTGGTCTCGCCAGTGAAGCTGTCAGTGGTGGTGACCTTCCACGCGCCATTCTCCCGGACCGCTTTGGTGGCAGGGCTGCGTGTGACGACGATTGCGCCCTTTTCCTTGGCCCCCACCGCATTCAGCACAACAAGACGGGCGTCATCGGCCCAACAATCAGAATATTCAAAGCCGATGCGATACTGATCCATGATCGCGGCCCCTTCCGGGTCCCGGCGCAGATTGAGCATCCGCGTGCCGGGCAGCTTCTTACGGCCCCCCAGGTGGTCATAAAGAAACAGACCAAGGCGAATGAGCGCAGCAGGGCGGTCCTGTGGGCTATGGGGCAAAACAAAGCGCAAGGGCCAAATGACATGCGGCGCGTTTTTCATCAGAACCTCGCGCTCGGTCAAGGCCTCGCGCACAAGGCGGAACTCATAATATTCCAGATAGCGCAATCCCCCATGCACCAGCTTGCCTGACCGTGAGGAGGTGCCCTGCGCCAGATCGTCCTTTTCACATAGAACGGTTTTCAGCCCACGTCCCGCCGCATCACGCGCAATGCCTGCGCCAAGGATACCGCCTCCAATGACAAAGAGGTCTACTTTGATTGAATCTGTCATCTCGACTCCTAAACCAGTGCGCTTCACCGGTTGCTTCAATAATGTTGGTAAATCGTCACAGGTCCTGCCAGACCGGAGCCATGGCTTTGCGCGACGATTGATAAGTCTGGAAGGTGGTCTCATAGATGGGCACGAGGTCCGGATTCGGCGCCTGCTTTTCGCCTAGAAGCGGCGTCACCCAGTCGGCAATACAGGCATCCATATCCGGATAGACCCCAATGGCGACGGCGGCCATCATGGCGCAGCCCGCAGCGCCTGCTTCCTCGCGGGCAGACGCACTGACCGGCACATTGAGAGACGAGGCCAACACTTCACGCAGGGCTGGCGACCGAGCCGCTCCGCCTGTCAGGCGCAGCTCGCGCGGCATCTCGCCCATCGCCTGATAGCAATCCCGGGCAGCCATGCCGAGGCTTTCCACCACGGCGCGGACCAAATCTGGATAGCGATGATTGAGGTTCATCCCGATGAGGCTGGCCCGTGCCTTCGCATCCACAAAGGGACCGCGTTCCCCCGCATCCGAAATATAAGGGTGATAAACAAGCCCGCCCGGTTTGGACTGCGCCATCCAGCCATCAATCCGCTTGACCAGATCTGCATGAGCGATCTTTTGCCCGTCTTCAGCCAACAGGTCATGGGCAACCGACAAGATCCAGTCAATATTCAGCGTCGCCGCCATATTGGTCTGCACCTGCGTCACCATATTCTCCACCGGGAGGCAGATCACATAGCCAGAGCCTTCCGCATTCAGATGCACATCCTCTGAGCGCACCGAACGCATATGAACGCCCGTTGAACCAACCGCGGAGCAGGCAACCCCAGATTCGCCCGTATGAACGCCAGCCCCAACTGTTGTCATCACCATGTCCACATAGCCAAGGGAGACGGGCGTGCCTTCCAGAAGACCGGTCGCTTCTGCAGCACTCGCACTTAGGGGGAGGGTGTCTTTCGAGCCATCAATGATGGGTGGCAGCAAATTGCGGTGGGTATAAAGACCCAAAGAATCGAGCACCGTGTCGCTATAGGTCCGGCTACGGAAATCGCCAAAGGTAAAACAGGCTTCCGACGGATCGGTGGCCCGCATGCCGGTCAAATTGAGAAACAGCCAGTCTTTGCAATGAAGGGCCACTTCTGCCCGATGCAGCAAGTCGGAATGATGCTGCGCCATATGGGCCAATTGCGTGCCCTGTTGGCAGGTATTGAGGCCCGTGCCAGTGGCTTCAAAGCGCGCCCGTTCATTGGCCCCGTGTTTCAGTCGGGCAACGGTCGGGGCCGCACGGCCATCGAGCCAGATCCAGGCATCGCAGACATCTTTATTCTGCTCACCCACCAGCCATGTGCCGTCGCCTTGCCCCGTCAATGCGATGGCCGCAACCCGAGAGGCCAGATTGTCGACTTCCTTGGAAAGACCTTTGATGGCGACAACGCACTCCGCCCACGTGCGTGGCAAGGATTGGGTCGCCGATCCATCCGGCCCCAATTCATAGCGGTTGCGAACCGCTGAGCTGGCAATCTGGTTGCCCGAAAAATCAAACGCAATTGCCTTGATGACGGAGGTCCCGGCATCGATCCCGATGATCAGGTCTGCACCATCCGTCATTGGTCATAGCCCCCGCAAAATTTGTAACGTTGACAATTTCCCATTTTCTTCCTCCTCCCACAGCTCCCGGCGTAGCTCCTTTTGGATGAATCGAAAAACACTATGAAAAACATTCGTTTACAGCGTGCTTTTCGGCGGTGCCGCGAGGTGTGTATACAAACTTCATATCATAAAAAATCTTGCCTGTGTGAATTTTTTTGCAGACAAAGTATTTTATTTCATCTATTGTTGGATCGTCGCAACCGAGAATTAACCGGTTTCGACATGTGCCGGGCAATGTGCTGTGGAGGGTGCATCCGGTGCAAAAAGGGGAGGAGTGGGTTCGCACATTTGCGCGCCGAGACAGTCATGTCTTCACGCTCCAAAATTGGAATTTTGCCCAATGCTGAGGCCGTCACTCTGGTCTTGCATCAGGCATCTGTTTCGGCGGCATCTAGGATCTGTCGGATCAAGCGGGAGGAGCGTAGAATGGCTGCAACCATAGCCAACGCCAAATCAAGACAGGGATCGACCCAAAGATCATCAAAAGGCTGGATGATCGCTTGTACCATGCTGGTTGCATTGGTGGGTGCGATTGCCTTGGACACCAAAGTGGTCGTGATTGGCTCTGCTGAAGATGCGCGGCAGGAAGCCTTCAACCCGGACCGCTTCGGGCAACAAAATTTCCCGCGCATTCGAGATGCGGTCATTGCCAAGGCACCTGATGCCACCGATCTGGCAGCTGGCCTGAAGAGCGACAAGAAAGCGGCGGTCAAGGAATATGCCACAATGGCAGGGGCATTTCCTGTCTTGCCTGTCAAACTGTCTGGCGTTGCTGGCAAGGGCTCTTCAGGCATCTTCCCGGTTTTGGTTGAAGGCTTGCCAGAAGGCACCAAGGTGCGGGTCCAGACCGGCCCAGCCATCAATGGCACCGAGTTGCGCGACATTGTCGGCGACATCGAGTTCGGTCAGTTCAAAAACCAAATCGAATACCAGGATGCAGGCGCAGGCATCAATCGTGCCATGGCTGCTGACATCCTGTCTGACTTGGATCGTGGCAGTCTTGAAGGCAAGTCCATCGAGGTAATTGGAGCCTTCAAACTGATTAATCCGAAAAACTGGCTTGTGACTCCGGTAAGCCTGGAGGTCAAACCATGACCGCAGCAACGCCAATCGCAACAGCCAGCGCCGCACCAGAAGCCGTGCGCGCCGCAGGCAAGAGCGAAGTCGTGATGAAGGCGCGGAATATTTCCAAATCCTTCGGTGCTATCCACGCCCTGCGCAATGTGAATTTCGACGTCCATAAGGGCGAAGTGACCACCTTGTTCGGCGAAAATGGCGCAGGCAAATCGACCTTGATGAAGATCCTGTCCGGCGTCTTTCGGCCCACCTCGGGCGAGATCATCCTCAATGGCGAGGATGTCAGCTTCAGCTCGACGGTCGATGCGCGTGATATGGGGGTTTCGATCATCCATCAGGAATTGTCGCTGGCTCCCAATATGAATGTGCGGGATAATATTTTCATTGGACGTGAAATCACTAGCCCGAAAGGCGTTGATTTTGCAGAAGAAGAGCGCCAGACCCGCGCCCTGATGGAAGAGTTGCAGGAAGATATCGACCCGCTAACCTTGGTTGGTGATCTGCGGCTTGGCCAGCAGCAGCTGGTAGAAATTGCCCGCGCTTTGTCGGTCAATTCGCGCATTCTCATTATGGATGAGCCAACTTCGGCTTTGTCGGCCTCTGAAGTGGACGTGCTGTTTGAGGTGATCCGCGACTTGAAAGCTCGCGGCGTCTCCATCGTCTATATCTCCCACCATCTCGAAGAAGCCTTGCAGATCACCGAACATGCGGTGGTGCTGCGGGACGGCACCGTCACCGCCCGCGCCCCGCGCTCGGAAATCGATCTGGAATGGATCGTACGCAATATGGTCGGCGAGGGGTTCGATCTTGGCAGTCCGCCACTTGGCTATGAGTTTGGCGAGCCAGCCCTGCAGATCGAAAATCTAACCGTCCACACCAATGGCGGCGCCCGCCTGTCGGTAGACAATTTGTCGCTCGAAGTGAAACAAGGCGAGATTATCTGTATTTATGGCCTGATGGGCGCTGGACGCACGGAGTTGATGGAATGCATCGCCGGGCGGTTGCCAGAAACAGGTGGCCGGGTGCTGTTGCGCGAGGAAGATATGGCAGGCTTGCGTATCTCAGAGCGCATCGCGCGTGGTCTGGTGCTGGTGCCCGAAGACCGCCAGAAGGACGGATTGGTTCAAACCATGACGGTTGGGCGCAACCTGTCGCTCGCGTCGATCCGCAATTTCAGCAGGAAGTTTTTCACCAACGTCAAGGACGAGTTGGAGATTATCGAACGGTCTATCAAGGAAGTGACCATCAAGACCGATGGGCATCAGGCTGCGATCAGCTCCCTGTCCGGCGGCAATCAGCAAAAGGTCGTGATTGGCAAGATGCTAGCGACCCAGCCGGACGTGATCGTCCTCGACGAGCCGAGCCGCGGCATCGATATCGGCGCCAAGGCCGAGGTTTTCAAAATCCTGTCGGAACACGCCAGACAGGGCATGGCTGTCATTTATTCCACCTCCGAGGTGGGCGAATGCCTCTCCATCGCTCATCGGATCATCGTCATGCGTCGGGGCAGGATCTCGGCAGAATTTGGCCATGACACCACAAAAGAAGCAATCATGGCCGCTTCAGGCGAGTGACGACAACCCAACAATATGAATGGATTTAATGTGATGCAGGAAGCGACAACCATGGCAGATCCGTCATCCACCAAAACCAGAGCGCCCGCCAAGCCCGGCAATGACTTCTCTCTGATCAGAATTTTGCTCGAAGGACGCGCCTTCTTCGCGTTGATTGTCATCATCGCAATCTTTTCCTTCCTGTCGCCCAATTATGCGACAATTTCCAACTTCCTGATCATGGCCAACCATGTCGCCATTTTCGGCCTGCTGGCCATTGGCATGCTGCTGGTCATTCTGAATGGCGGGATTGATCTCTCGGTCGGCTCGGTGCTGGCCTTGTCCGGGGTCTTTGCGGGCTTTCTGATGCAGGGGATCGAGTTGGAATCCCTCGGCATTCTGATCTATTTCCCAGTCTGGGCCGTGGTCTTGATCACCATTGCGCTCGGGGCCTTTGTCGGCTCGATCAGCGGCGTCCTCATTGCCTATTTCAAGGTGCCTGCTTTCGTGTCCACACTCGGGACACTCTATGTGGCCCGTGGCGTGGCGCTCCTGATGACCAACGGTCTGACCTACAACAATCTTTCGGGCCGTCCGGAATTTGGCAATACCGGCTTTGAATGGCTCGGCTTTAACCGCATTGCGGGTGTCCCGATCGGTGTCATCGTGTTGGCCGTGGTTGCCCTCGTTGTCAGCCTTGTACTGTCTCGTACCGCCTTTGGCCGCTGGCTTTATTCTTCGGGTGGCAACGCCCATGCCGCCGAGCTGGCTGGCGTGCCGGTCAAGCGGGTGCAGGTCATCGTCTATACCATTTCCGGGGCTTGTGCAGCGATAGCCGGGATCGTGCTCAGCTCGCAGCTGACGTCTGCAGGCCCAACCGCAGGCTTCACCTATGAAATGATCGCCATTGCCGCCGTTGTCGTCGGCGGAGCCTCGCTGATGGGCGGTCTTGGCACCGTGCGCGGCACCATGCTTGGCGCCTTCGTCATCGGCTTCCTGTCCGACGGTCTCGTCATTATCGGCGTGTCTTCTTACTGGCAGACCGTCTTTACCGGCGCCGTCATCGTCCTCGCCGTGCTCATCAATTCCATCAAATATAGCGGCAGAGGCGCGCGATAACTTTCTTACTATTCACTGTTCCGCCTGGGAGGAGATCCAGGTGCAAAACCGCCTTAGTCAGGCGTTTAACCAAGGGGAGACTATTTCAATGATCAAGTTCACCAAACAGATTCTGCTGGCAGCCGCCACCGCATTGCCTCTGATGGCAAGCCCGGTTCTGGCCAAAGATCTGATTTCCATCATCGTGACCGATCCGGCCAACCCATATTGGTTCACTGAAGGGGAAGTGGCAAAGGCGACCGCAGAAAAACTGGGTTACGAAGCCAATGTCTCCGCGCACAAGGGTGACACGAACGTCGAATCCAACCTTGTGGATGCAGCCATCACCAACGGCGCCAAGGCCCTCATCCTTGATCCGGCCAACGCTGATGGCTCCGTCGGTGTGGTCAAAAAAGCCACCGCAGCAGGCATCCCGGTCTTTCTTGTGAATGCGGAAATCAACGAATCCGGCATCGCCATCGCTCAGCTCGTGTCCAACAACGCACAAGGTGCTGCTCTGGGTGCGGTTGCTTGGCAGGAAATGGTCGGCGAAAAAGCCAACTATGTCGAGTTCTTCGGCAACCCTGCTGACAACAACGCGGCCACCCGTTCCAACGGCTACAACACGGTTTTGAGCCAATATCCTGATCTCAAAAAAGTGGCTGAAGAAGTGGCCAACTGGGACCGGACCCAAGGCTATAACAAAATGCAGTCGATCATTCAGGCCCATGACAATATCGAAGCCGTTATTTCCGGCAACGATGAAATGGCTCTGGGCGCCATTGCTGCTCTGAAAGAAGCAGGCAAGCTGGACGGCGTGATCGTCGGTGGTTTTGATGGATCGCCAGACGCAGTTGATGCCGTCAAATCCGGCGAACTGGCCTACACCGTTCTCCAGCCAGTTGCTGTCTTCTCTCGTGAAGCCGTTGAGCAGGCTGATTACTACATTAAGAATGGCAAAGCCAAAGTTGCCAACGAAAAGCAGCTGTTTGATTGCCTGCTGATCACCAAGGACAATGTGGCCAACTATACCGGTCCATTCGTCCTGTCTGAATAAGCAACATTCGGACGTGTAAACTTGCGACCGGGTGGGGAACTTCCCGGTTGCATGCCCGCCCAAGGGCCCGCCCGATCCGCAATCCAGTCGCGGGTCGGGTGTTTTTTTGCCGCTGCATATACCGGGCTTGAAACTCTGAGGAAATGTGAGAAAGTCTGAAAATAACATTAAAAAATGAGACAATAACAAAAAGAGTTGATAACATTTAGATGAGCATCGTCATGCGCCTGTGTCTGTCGCGCTGATTTTCAGCTGGCCGAAAACAAGGCCCGAGGCGAAGTCCGTGACAAAGATTGGCACAAATAGGCGCAAACCCTCTTTTCACAGGAGTGGAATCCATGGCCTACCTTCTCGGAATAGACAACGGCCTGACCAACTCGAAGGCGGTTGTCTTTGATCTTGATGGAAACGCGATTGCCACGGCACGCCGCCGCATTGCCCAGCGCATGCCACAGCCCCATTTTGTTGAACGCGATATGGTCGAGCTTTGGCTGGCCACTGCGGGGGCGATCAAGGAGGCCCTTGAAAGCGCAGCCTGTCAGCCGTCTGAGATTTTGGCGGTAGGGGCGACCGCCCATGGCGATGGGCTTTATCTGCTTGACCATGATCAGCAGCCCTTGGGCAATGGCATCCTGTCGCTCGACAGTCGGGCCGGAGACATCGTTACGGACTGGCAACAGGGCGGAACAGACCGGGCCGCCTTGGAACTGTCCGGCCAATGTCCACACTTGTCCGCACCTGCGGCGCTTCTTGCATGGATCCGTCGTCACCAGCCGGAGCGTTTTGACAAAATAGGCAGCGTCATTGCCTGTAAGGACTGGCTGCGTTTTTGCCTCACCGGAACCGTTGGCACCGATCTGACCGAAGCCAGTATTTCCTTCACCGATCCACATAGTCAGGACTATCGCGGGGACATTTTGACCCTTTACGGGCTGGAAAGTCTGTCCGGTGCCCTGCCAGACATTGCACTTCCAGACGAGATCGTTGGATATGTAACAGACGAGGCAGCCATGGTGACGGGTCTTGCCAGAGGCACGCCCGTGGTTGCGGGGCTGCATGATGTCACTGCGTCTGCCCTTGGGGCTGGTGGATATGGGGTGGGGAGCGTGGCCATTGTTGCTGGCACATACTCGATCAATGAAACCGTCTCAAACGCACCCAAGATCGATCCGCGATGGTTTTGTCGCAACGGCATCCGGCGCGGGGAATGGAACAATATGGCCATCTCACCGGCATCTGCGGCCAATTATGATTGGGTCCTCGATACATTCTGCCAGCAGGAAAAGGCCCAACATGGCGAGGCCTTGCATATCATGATCGCCGCTGAGCTTGAGACCGCACGCGATAACGCCTCCGCCATCCTGTTCCATCCCTATCTGTTTGGCTCTCCCCATGGTCCGGGCAGTTCGGCAGGCTTTCTGGGATTGCACGGCTGGCACGGGCGTGGTGATGTGCTCCGCGCCCTTATGGAAGGCATTGCCTTCAATCATCGCCTCCATTGCGATGCCTTGCGGGAAGGCTTTTCGCCCACGATCGCCCGACTGACCGGCGGCATTTCGCGCAATCCGGTCTATGCCCAACTCTTTGCCGATGCACTCGCTATGAAGGTCTCTGTTTCCGACGTGGACGAACCTGCTGCATGGGGGGCTGCTCTTTGTGCGGGCAGCGGAGCGGGGCTCTTTGCTTCTCCCACACATGATCCGCGCGCCGACGCTGGCTCCGATCAAATCGCTATCTATGACCCCAATCCCATCCACCGCCAGCAGCTTGACACGCTTTATGCTTTGCATTGCGAGGCCTCGGAAGCCTTGCGTCCGATCTGGCAAAAGCTTGAAGACCTGTCCCAATCCATGGCTGCCAGCAAAGGAGTCGCGCAATGAAGCCAAGAGAACGCAAAGATGCCATTGCTGCCTATGTGATGGAACAGGGCGACGTGCGGATTGATGATCTGGTCGAGCGCTTTGACGTCTCGCGCATGACCATCCTTCGCCATGTTGACGCCTTGGCCGCCCAAGGGGTGCTGCGCAAACTGCATGGATCGGTCACTGCCCAGCCATCCAGTGTCTATGAAAGCCTGTTCGCCTTTCGTCAGACCCAGAATACCGAAGAGAAGTCGGCGCTTGCCAAGGTTGCCGTTGAGGAAATCGAACCGGGGCAGGTGGTGTTTATCGACGAGAGCACCACAGCGAGCGCGATAGCGCCACTGTTGGAGGCCAAGTTGCCCGTGAAACTGGTCACCAACAGTCTGGGTCTAGCCAATATGGCCGTCGAGATCGAGGACGTGTCACTCTTGTTGGTAGGGGGCGACTATCACCCCACCTACAATGCCTTTATCGGTCATGTCTGCGAAAGCGCCATCGCGGCTTTGCGTGGCAATCTGTTTCTGTGCTCAGCTTCGGCGGTCAATGAAGGCTGCGCTTTCATTCAGGATCCGCAAATTATCCGGGTCAAACAGGCCATGTTTCGCGCCGCGCAAAGGCGGGTTCTAATGGTGGATTCCTCCAAGTTCGACAAGGTCGCACTGCATCATTTCGCGAGCCTGGATGATTTTGATCTGGTGTTGGTGGATGCGGCGGTGCCTTCCGCGACATTGGAGGCGCTGACCGCAATGAATGTCCCACTTAAACAGGTATCGAAGCGATGACCAAGGAATGCAATGCCAAGCCGGTTGATGTGCTGATTGTCGGGGCCGGGATCAATGGGGCGGGACTGTTTCGCGATTTGTGCCTGCAGGGCGTCTCGACGGTGTTGATCGACAAGGGCGACTATGGCTCCGGTACCTCGGCAGCCCCCTCGCGACTCATCCATGGCGGCATCAAATATCTCGAAACCGGCGAATTGCGCCTTGTTGCCCAGTCGACCCTTGAGCGCAATCTGCTGCTCAAAAACGCGCCCCATGCAGTGAAACCATTGCCAACCATCATCCCGATCTTCTCATGGTTCAATGGCGTATCAGCCGCTTTGCGCACCTTGTTCGGCTCTGTCACGGCCCCCAGAAGCCGCGGCGCATTGCTGATCGAGATTGGTCTCATCCTCTATGATCTTTATGGTGCGCGGGACCGGGTCATGCCGCGCCATCGCTTCTGGACCAAGGCCAAGGCCTTGGCGGAAATGCCCTTTCTCACGCCGCGGATCGTTGCGGCTGGCACCTATCACGACGCCATGGTGTGTGTTCCGGAGCGTTTGGTGCTCGAATTGGTCAAGGATGGACTTGCCACCGCTCCGCAATCCGAAGCGCACACCTACACTAGCCTTGAGCAAAGCCAAGGCGACATCGTGACGGTCTGCCATGAAGATGGCACACGGCAGACCTATCGTCCCAGAATTCTGATCAACGCTGCAGGGCCCTGGATTGATCGGGTCAACGGGCTTTTGGGGTTCGAGACGAAACTGATTGGCGGCACAAAAGGCTCGCACATTATCATTGATAGTCCAGAACTGGTCGCCGCCCTCAAGGGGCGTATGGTCTATTATGAAGCCGATGATGGCCGCATCTGTTTGGTCTTTGACTATCATGGCCGTGCTCTGGTTGGCTCGACGGATGTCTTTGCTGATGATCCGGATAAAGTGCGTTGCGAAGACGACGAAATCGCCTATTTTCTGGAGAGTCTTTCTGGTCTGCTGCCCGACCTGAAACTGGAGCGCAGCCAGATCGTCTATTGTTATTCCGGCATTCGGCCATTACCAGCGGCCGACAACACAGAGGCAGGTCTCGTCAGTCGAGATCATTCTTCCCCGCGTCACGCACCCGATGAAATGCGTCCCTATCCGGTCATTTCCCTTGTTGGTGGCAAATGGACAACCTTCCGAGGATTTGCTGAAGAGGTTTGTAATCGGTTGCTCGGTGAGTTGGGCCTAGAGCGACAAATTTCGACACGCGCTGCTCCGATCGGTGGAGGGGTCAATTATCCGCAGAGTGATCACGACAAGGCCAATTGGTTGAAACAGCAGAGGCAACTGCATGCGGTCAGCGAAACGCGGGCATGGCTATTGTTCGAGCGGTATGGCACGACCGCGAGCCAGATCATTGCGCTCGAGGCGTCCGGTTATCGGCTGATCAATGGCACTCGCGACCATTCTGACGTTGAAATTGACTGGATTGTTCGTAACGAAGGTGTCTGCCACGTGATGGACATACTGGTCCGCCGCACCTTGATCGGCGTTGATGGATCGCTGACGATCAACGCCCTTGATGACATTGCGCGCATTTGCGGGAACGCGCTGGGTTGGAGTGATGCCCGTATCCAGTCAGAAATCGATGATGCAGCGAGACAGTTGGCTGAGCGGCATCGGGTCACAATTTCCTCTGAAGGGTCCGGCTATGCCCCACTAGGATGAGGTGGGCAATCGTGCTTTTTTCCAGCCTTGGCCGCCCTTTGAAACAGGACGGCATTTTTCCTGCCTTGTTGCACACTCATATCGATAATTGGCTCCTGTGGGCAGGGGGCGTTCATCGCGCAGGATGACCCTTGCATGTAGGGGCGCTGTGGCTATGGTGAGATCAGACTCAGGCGTGGTTGATATGCATGATCCTTGCATCTTCAAAGCATGTTTGGTTGAAAAATATCACGAATAAAAATCACAAAATAACACAAAATTATTGATTTTGAGATGTTATGTGTTACAAATCAAAGGTCCGTAGAAATGCCGGACGTGGAGGTGTCGCGTGAGAGGCGAAGACCGTAGACAATTCATTATGGATCTCCTCGTGGAGCACAGGGCCGTCGATATTGATGACCTTGCCCAGAGATTCAGCGTGTCGAAAATGACCATTCACCGGGATCTGGACGAGCTTGAACAGAGCGGTGTCTTGCGGAAAGTGCGTGGCGGGGCGACGGCTGATGCCGGCAACCAGTTCGAAAGCGATTTTCGCATTCGCGCTCGGCAGGATGCCGATGCCAAAAACCGGATGGCTGAAGAGGCTCTCAAGCTGATCGAACCGGGCATGACGGTGATGATCAATGATGGCTCGATGTCAGCTGTTTTGGGCTCAATGCTGAGCCAGAAGCGACCTCTCACTGTCATTACCAACAATCAGGCCATCATCAGCGCCCTGCTGGGCGAGGTTGGTATTACATTGTTGGTTCTGGGCGGGATCTATTCAGCCAAGTTCAACGCCTATAGCGGTGTGGTGACCGAAGAGACACTTCAGCGGTTGCGGGCCGATATTGCTTTTATTTCTGCACCGGCAGTCTCGGGGCTGCAGGCATTTCATATGGATGACAACATTGTGCGGGCCAAGCAGGCGATGATGCAGGCCGCCACCCGCAAATGTCTGCTGGTAAACCATTCCCGTTTCAATCGCACAGCGCTTCACGTTTTGTCGGATCTCAGGAGTTTCGACTGGATCATCACCGATGGTGAGCCCGATGCTAACGTGTCCGAAGAGCTCAAAGGGGCGGGATTAACCCTCACTGTTGCAAGGACTTAACCCATGACTGTCACCCCTCGTTTCTGGATCGGCACAAGCTGGAAGATGAACAAGACGCTGGCCGAAGCCGTCACCTTTGCAGAAGGTCTGAAGGCAGCGGACGCCAGCCGTGATCCGCGTATCCAGCGCTTTGTCATTCCGCCGTTCACCGCTGTGCGCGAAGTCAAGGCCATGTTGTCGGACAGTTCGGTCAAGGTCGGTGCGCAGAATATGCATTGGGATGATGCCGGCGCTTGGACGGGGGAAGTCTCGCCCTTGATGCTCACCGACTGCAATCTTGATATTGTCGAACTGGGACATTCCGAGCGGCGGGAATTTTTTGGTGAAACCAATGAGACGGTCGGCCTCAAAACCGAAGCGGCTGTCCGTCACGGTCTAACCCCCTTGATCTGCATCGGTGAAACCTTGGCAGACAAGGAAGCGGGAAAAGCGGCAGACGTGCTGGCTGAAGAAGTGCGTGGCGCGTTGGGCAAACTGAGTGGCGAACAAAAAGAATCCCAGATCCTTTTGGCTTACGAACCCGTCTGGGCCATTGGGGTGAATGGCATTCCGGCCAGCGCAGACTATGCCGACGCGCGGCAGGCCGAAATTCTCGATGTGGCCGAGGAAATGCTGGGCTATCGCCCGCTTTGCCTCTATGGCGGCTCAGTCAATCCGGGCAATTGTGAAGAGCTGATTTCCTGCCCGAATATTGACGGTCTGTTCATCGGACGGTCCGCATGGCATGTCGAGGGCTATCTCGATATCCTGACCAAATGCTCTGCCAAGTTAGACGCTTAAGAGCCTGGATAAGGCGAATTTTGGGCGCGGTCTATCCGCGCCTTATTCGTAAGCAAGACAAACAAAAACGCCGCATCAACCCCATATGGTTGGTGCGGCGTTCCCGTCTTGAAAACTGTAATCGAGTGATAAAAATCACATCTCAGACCTGCGGTCTTGCGCCAAATTGCTGCTCACGATGGCGGTGACCTTGAATGAGGGCGAGCGGGGCGGCCTGTTGCCAGACGGGAGAGATCTGCCCCGGTTCGGTCCTGCGGAGGTCAGAGACCGAACAGCCCTCAAGCTTGATTATACTTTGCGTCAACCGCATCGATCGCGGCAACGTTGCTCGCAGAGCGACCTTCTGGATCAAAGCTCTCTTTGAGGAATGTGTCGGCAATCGTCTTGGCGACTTCAGCACCGATGACCCGTGCGCCCATAGTGATGATCTGCGCATTGTTCGACAGGGCGGCGCGCTCTGCGGAATAGGTGTCATGGGTGAGAGCGGCACGAATGCCCGGAACCTTGTTGGCAGCAATGCACACGCCGATCCCCGTGCCGCACACCAGAATGGCGCGGTCATAGGTGCCATCAATCACTTTGGAGGCAACCCGGTCGGACAGGTTGGCATAAAAGGCGTCTGGTCCGTCTTCGGTGCGCGAAATCTCTGACACGTCGTAAGAATCCTTGAGATGTTCGGCCAGAATCTTGGCGAGGCCTTCTCCGGCGCTGTCGCCTGCAATTGCAATTTTCATGATGGCTTCCTTCCCTGAGACATTGGCCCTGAGGCTCCAAATCAAGTGGTTCAAACATGATGAACCTTAAAACGACACCGGTCGCTGACCGGCGGGTCATTGTTGCTGATCTCCGCGGATGGTTGTCTGGGGCGCTTTGCTTGGTGCGCGGCACCGGTTCGCCCATCCGTTTGAGTAGCTTGTGACTCTTTTTAACGCCGAAACATCACAAAAACAACACAAAATATGTGATTGAGTTGTGATTTTGAGGGAATTGTCGCCAATAAATCACATAATTCTTTAAGATTTGTGATTTTCAGTTGTGATTATGTGATGTTTGGTGTAGGTAAGGGGCCATAGGAGGACAGTGTGATGATCAGTGACCCATTCATTGCCAGCAAAGAGAAGCTGGCTCCCGAGAATTTTGCACTCGCCAACTGCATTCGCGCACTTTCGATCGACGCAGTCAATGCCGCCAATTCGGGCCATCCAGGCGCACCGATGGGCATGGCAGATGCGGCGACCGTGTTGTTTCGCAATCATCTGAAATTCGATGCATCCCAACCCAACTGGCCGGATCGGGACCGCTTTGTGCTGTCCAATGGCCATGCATCCATGATGCTTTATTCGTTGCTGCATCTGACCGGCTACGAAGACATGACCATTGAGGAAATTCGCAATTTCCGCCAGTGGGGATCCAAGACGGCAGGTCACCCGGAATATGGTCACGCGCAGGGCGTTGAAACCACTACCGGCCCGCTGGGGCAGGGCATTGCCACTGCTGTTGGTATGGCCATGTCCGAGCGTCTTCTGGCCGAGGAATTTCCGGGTCTGGTTGATCACAACACCTATGTCATGCTCGGCGACGGTTGCTTGCAGGAAGGCATTGGTCAGGAAGCCATCAGCCTTGCCGGCCATCTGGGCCTGGGCAAACTGATCGTGCTTTATGATGACAATGACATCACCATCGACGGTCCGACTTCGATTTCCTTTTCTGAAAATATTCCCGGTCGCTTCGAAGCTTGCGGCTGGCATGTGCAATCCTGCGATGGCCACGACGCCAATGCCATCGATGCAGCCCTTTCTGCTGCCAAGGCGGTGACAGACAAGCCTTCGATGATCGCCATGAAAACCGTCATTGGTTTTGGGTCTCCCAACCGGGCTGGTACGGCTGGCGCGCATGGTGCACCACTTGGGGCCGAAGAGGGCGAAGCTGCCAAACAGGCGCTTGGCTGGACGGCTGAGCCGTTCGAAATTCCGTCCGATCTCGCCCAAGACTGGCGCGCCATCGGAGCCAAAGGCCAGACCGCCCGCATGGATTGGGAAACGGCACTTTCCGAGCATCCGCAAGCGAATGATTTCATTCGGCGCCAAGCCACACATTTGCCGCAAGCCTACGAAACCGCTTTGTCAGACGCGCGCGCCGCGCTCTTTGCTGAACCAGCCAAGGTCGCGACCCGAAAGGCGTCGCAAATGGCGCTTGAAGCCTTGGCAGGGTCTCTGCCAGAGCTGGTCGGCGGCTCTGCGGATTTGACCGGCTCGAACCTCACCCGTGTCCCTGCGGTCGATAGCCAGTTTACCCGCGAAAAACCCGGCCGTTACATCGGCTATGGCGTGCGAGAATTCGCCATGTCTGCGGCGATGAATGGCATGGCGCTGCATCGGGGCTTCATCCCTTACGGCGGCACCTTTCTGGTTTTCAGTGACTATGCCCGCAATGCCATCCGCCTATCAGCTTTGATGGGCATTGGCACGATCTACGTCATGACCCATGACAGCATCGGCCTCGGTGAAGATGGCCCGACCCACCAACCGGTCGAGCATATGGCAAGCTTGCGGGTCATTCCGGGGCTTCAGGTCTTCCGCCCGTGCGATGCGATGGAAACGCTGGAATGCTGGGACATTGCCATCCGCTCGCGCACCACGCCAAGCCTGATGGCTCTGTCCCGTCAGGGCGTGCCACAGCTGCGCACCGAGGCTGGCGATGAAAATCTCACCGCCAAGGGGGCTTATGTTCTGCGGCACTATGGTGAGGGCCGCGACGTGACCCTGATCGCCACCGGCACCGAAGTGATGCTGGCGGTTGAAGCGGCTGAAAAGCTGCATGCGGACGGTCTCAGCGTGGCGGTTGTCTCCATGCCTTGCTGGGAATTGTTCGACGCCCAGCCACAAACCTATCGCGATGATGTGCTGGGCACCGCGCCGCGCATTGCCATTGAGGCGGCCAGCAAGTTTGGTTGGACCCGCTATGTGGCAAGCGAAGATGATGTGATCGGAATGGATGGCTTTGGTGCTTCGGCACCAGCTGAGCGCCTCTACGAGGAGTTTGGCATCACGTCTGACGCCATCATTGCCCGCGCTCGCACACTCTGCGGTAAATAAAGAGTCCACGTGGCGGTTCGACCCGAAGCGGTCGCCCGCCACCTTGCAAATATTTCTTGGAAAGGACTGGGGCATGGCCCAGATCGTGTTTGATCTTGATGGAACGTTGATCGACAGCGCTCCGGATTTGCAGGCGGTTGCCAACAAGGTGCTGGCGGACGAAGGCAAGCATCCTGTGTCACTGGCACAAGTCAGTGCATTTCTCGGATGCGGAACGCCCACCTTCGTCCAAAGAATGTGTGAAGCATCGGGCATTTCTCAAAGCGAACATAAACGCCTGTTGGCAAACTTTCGTGCGCTCTATGACGGGGCGGTGCATCACACCAAGCCTTATCCCGGTGTTCGCGACGCTTTGCATCAATTGGCCTCAGACGGGCACCAACTGGGAATCTGCACCAACAAGCCGATGAGCCCATGTCTGTCTGTCCTGCGTCATTTGCAGCTCGATCCGCACTTTGACTCCATATTGGGCGGCGATAGCTTGCCGGTTCATAAGCCCGATCCGGCCCCTTTGTTTGCCACCTTTGATGCGTTGGGCAATGGGGATCGCATCTATGTCGGCGACAGCGAAGTTGATGCCGAAACCGCGCGACGGGCAGGAGTGCCGTTTCTGCTCTATACCGAGGGCTATCGCAAACAGGCGATTGAGGAAATGCCGCACACCGCAACCTTTACCCATTTTGACGAACTGCCCGGGCTCATCACCCAGACTCTGGCATCCATTCACTAGAGACGCCACAACAGCCACAACCCGCCGACAGATCGGCACAATCAGACGAATTCAACCGCGCCTCGTAACGGCCCCCGGCGACTGATCCAACCAGATACGCACAGGCAATGCCGCCCCCACGAGACGCTTACTGGAGGAATGAGAAATGAAATTCTTTGTCGATACCGCAATCATCGAAGATATCCGTGAACTGAATGATTATGGCCTGCTTGATGGCGTGACCACCAATCCTTCGTTGATCGCCAAATCTGGCCGTGACTTCAAGGAAGTGATCGCTGAAATCTGCGCGTTGGTCGAAGGCCCGGTTTCCGCCGAAGTGGCCGCCCTCAATTTTGACGGCATGGTCGCCGAAGGTGAGCATCTGGCAGGCATTGCCGACAATGTGGTGATCAAGCTGCCCTTGACTTTGGATGGCCTGAAGGCTTGCCGCCACTTCACCATGAAAGGCATCAAGACCAACGTTACCCTGTGCTTCAGTGCCAACCAGGCTTTGCTTGCTGCCAAGGCTGGCGCCACCTTCATCAGCCCGTTCGTCGGTCGTCTTGATGACCTCAATATTGAGGGTATGGAGCTGATCAGCGATATTCGTCAAATCTACGACAATTATGACTTCAAGACCGAAATCCTGGCCGCTTCGGTCCGAACCGCCAACCATGTCAAGGATGCTGCTTTGGCCGGTGCCGATGTTGCCACCATTCCGCCTGCGGTCATCAAAGGACTGGCAGGCCACGTGCTGACCGACAAGGGGCTTGACCAGTTCGCCAAGGACTGGGCATCCACCGGCCAATCAATCCTCTGAACCTGATTTTCGGGCGATTGTCTTCATCGCTTCAGTGATTTGATACAAGCAAAGGCGGCTGCGTGTCGCCTTTGCTTTTTTGTTTGACGCGACCGAATGGGAATGCCAGAGGTCAGATCTGGTTAAAACCGTCAGTTTGTATCCAATTTTGATAAGTGCTCTGTTTCGTGAAACGTCAAGACAGGTGTACATTCAGATTTTAGAAATGCTACAGGGTCGTGGCGCTCCGGGCCTTTGCAGGGTTTTCCCGAAGCAGATTTGCAATTCGATGGTCGATCGGTCTGCGCGGTTGCGACCAAACGAATATTGTATATGATATCATTACCATAACGGGCCGGTGCGGATCTTTTGCTTCTTTCGAGTTGCGATGGCTGTGCGGGTCTTGACCACACGTGACGCCAAAACCCGGATCTGGATAGCAAGAAACAATGGCTCAAATCCTCCGACGTACGACCACCAACATTGTTGCAGATGAACTGCGCAAACGCATTATGTCTGGACAGTTGCGCGAAGGGGAGCAGGTGAGGCAGGAAGCGATTGCGACCGAGCTGGGTGTCAGTCGCATTCCGGTGCGCGAGGCCTTGCGGCAGCTGGAAGCAGAAGGGCTGATAACGCTGGTCTCGCACAAGGGTGCGGAAGTTACCCGGCTGGAACCATCCGAAATCGCTGAACTGTTCGAAGTCCGCATCATGTTGGAAAGCTGGATGTTCGAACATGCCATCGAGCATATCACGGAAAGCCACCTGGAAGCGGCGGAAAAGCTGATTGCCTCAATGCGCAATGACGCGATGATCGAAGAGTGGGGTGCGTTAAACTGGCAGTTTCACGAAACCCTCTACACGCCTGCCCGTAAGCCGGCCACGATGAAGATCCTGCGCCGTGTCCACGATAATATTGACCGTTATGTGCGCCTGCAGATTACCTTGACAGAAGACAGTCAGGAGCGGGCGCATAGGGAGCATCAGGCCATCGTTGATGCCGCGCGCAACAAGAATGCCAAAGTCGCGGTCGCTTTGCTCAACGATCACATCAATCATGTGAAAGAGCAGTTGCTGGCGAACCTTGTATCCAAGGAAAGCCATGAATAGGATTGGCCATCGCTCAGTTTGAAGGCGTCCCTGCGGTTTGACCCGCTATGGCTGCCAAGTGCGGCAGACGGGCTTCCATCTCACAGAGATAGGCTCCATCGAACAAATGCACCTTCTGCCCAATTTCTACCTGCATGGCAGCCAACTGGACGCGATCGCCTGTCTTTGTGCTGACCTCATCTGAACGGGTAGCTTTGGACGCTTCGATTGCCTCAGACGCACCCGTTGGTGCCTTGAAGGCCGTAAAGGCCATCACCTGATAGGATTGGGCATAGACGAAGGCGCTGTAAAGCATCAGCATTTTGAACCAGTATTTGCCACCACCATTTTTCAATACGCGCATGGGACCTCTCTCATTTTTTGACGCATCTTTACCCGACTGGGTCGGGACGAGTGTCGCCGCAAAAAGGTTAAGAAAAATGCGTGAAAATGCCTATGCAAAGCTGCATAAGGCTCTGAAATGCCGACTCAATGATTTTGTGGTGACCACCAACTTAAAATCGTTGGTAAAGAAACCTTTGCTCAAAAATGGGACAAGGTTTAATCGATTTGAGAGGAAAGTGAAAACGGATTCACGGCGCATGCCAGCCGCAGTCTCTCAGGCGGGGATCTCGTTAGGATAGCTTCGCCAGCGCATCCGGCAGGGCGTCGAAATGGTCGATCACCAGATCGGCCCCCAATGTTTCGACCGGGATTGGCGTATAGCCATGACTAAGCAATATGACCGGAATGCCCGCGGCCTGCGCAGCGTCGACATCGGTTTTGGTGTCGCCAATCATTACGCTTTGTTCTGCAATCCCACCCGCCGTCGCAATAGTATGCAGGATGTGCTGTGGATGGGGTTTGTGATGGGCAACCGAGTCGGCTCCGCAAATGGCGTGGAACAGCTCTGCCAGACCCAGCTCCTGCAACAGTCGCTGCGACAGATACTCTTTCTTGTTGGTGCAGACCCCAAGACGCAGATTTGCTTCAGCCATGGCGCGGAGCAGACGGTCGGCGCCCGGATAGGGACGGCTGGTGGCGCTGATATTGGCAATGTAATGGTCAAGGAATGGTGCGTGGCAGGTTTTTAAAAAATCATCATCCACCACACGCTGATGATAGGCAAACCCCCGTTTCAGCGTGGCAATCGCGCCATGTCCCACATGAGAGCGGATATGCGCGTCGGGCACACCGGGCAGATCATGCATAGCCAGAACATGATTGAGAGCCCCGATCAGGTCGGGAGCGGTGTCAACAAGAGTGCCATCCAGATCAAACAGGATGCAGGAAAAACGATGGTCTTGCATGGGCACTCCGGCGACGCGGTGAGGGTGTCGTATATATGATCCAGACAGGCCGGAACAGCTGGTGATTGGTGCGACGGTTCATAAAGACCCTGTTGCTCTTTCTTTTACCTCATGCACCAATCCGGTTCAATCGCAACAGGTTGCCGCAAGAGACAGCACCTACGACCATGGCGAACGAGGTGGTGTGTATTTTCAAATGTGGAACCTTTGACCACAGGGAACAAGGGGGCTTTCTGCGCGTCGGCCCTTTTCCATTGGTTGATGCCGTGCTAAGAGCTTGGCGAACAAGGAAAGACCATCGCCCCGGCTTGTCCGCCATATCGTGCGAGGCCGTGAGTGCCGGGCACCCGATAAGGGCGCCTTTGTGCAACCATTCGGGCAAAAGCTTTTGGGCAAAAGGTCAGTAGGGAAGAGCATCATCATGAGTGAAGATCTAAAACGCCAAGCCGCAGCGGCAGCGCTCAACTATGTAAAAGACAATATGAAACTGGGAATTGGCACTGGTTCGACCGCCGTCCATTTTATTCGTCTGCTTGGTGAGCGTGTCGCCAATGGCTTGACGGTCATCGGTGTGCCCACCTCTGAGGAAACCGCGAATCTTTGCCGTGAAGTGGGCGTGCCGCTTACGACGCTCGATGAGACGCCGGAACTGGACCTGACAGTCGATGGTGCGGATGAAATTGACCCGCAACTGCGTCTGATCAAGGGTGGCGGAGGCGCATTGCTGCGCGAAAAGATCGTCGCCAAGGCATCTCGGGACATGGTTGTCATTGCGCATAAATCGAAGGTCGTCGAAACCCTTGGCGCATTTCCGCTGCCAATCGAAGTCATGCCCTTCGGTTTGGCTGCAACGACCCTTGCGGTCAAGAATGTCTGCGCCCGCTTCGGCATGCAGGGAGAGATCTCTGTGCGCAAGACTGCGGACGGTGAAAATTATTTAACCGATGGCCAGCATTTCATCCTCGATGCCACATTTGGCCGCATTTCCGATGTAGATGGCCTTGATATGGCATTGCGGGCCGTCCCCGGCGTGGTGGAAACAGGCCTCTTCATCGGCATCGCATCGACCGCCGTTGTTGCAAGCGATGACGGAATTGAAATTTACAAGCCACAGGCTTAGATGCCCTCCAAAGGCATCATTTGAAGATATAGCGACATTCGAGACCTTTAAGAGGATTGAACCATGAAAAAGACCACGATCGTGTCTATCTGTGCGGGCGCCGCGATGAGCGTTTGTCTTGCCTTGCCAGCCCTTGCGCAGGATGCGAAGGCCAACGATACGCACCTTCAGGCAGCGATCGACGTTGTGGAGCAAACCGGCAACATGCCCGAGTTTGAAAAACAGCTCGAGCTGATTGTCAAAAACTCCAAGGTTTGGCTGGTGCGCCAGAATCCAAATGCGGAAAAAGACATCTATGAAGTGGTCGACAAGATTGCTGAAAACTACAAGGATGACCGGAAGAACCTGGTCGCCAGCGCTGCCGTCGCGTGGGCGCGGTATCTGAAAGAAGACGAACTGAAAGACGTGCTGGCTTTCTTTAAAACCGAATCCGGTCAGAAATTCGCAACTTATCAGCCGCGTATTCTTGGTGAAATGCTTGGCAATATTCAGGCCTACTCGAAGGAAACGACCCAGCGCATCGTGGCTCAGTCCATCAAGGAACTGAATGCCAAAGGACACAAGTTCCAGTAAGCGTTGCCGATCGTGCGTTACAATCAGCGCCTCCAACTTCGGGTTGGGGGCGCTTTTTTGTCTGTATCAGGCGTAGTTTGGTTGCAAGAAAATCGCGGATTTGTGATCACTTGTCATGTGTCATCGCGGGCGATGATCAGGCTAGGGGCTTTCAATCTCTGTCCCACCCCTTATGTTTGAGACAAATGAGCGGGGTGAATGATCCTGCTGGGATTGATCACTGACGCTGTCGGGATGAAGAAAGAGGCGAAAATGAGTGAATTTGATTATGACCTGTTCGTAATTGGCGCTGGCTCCGGCGGCGTTCGGGCTGCCCGCATGGCGGCAACCTATGGTGCCAAGGTGGCAATTGCCGAGGAATACCGTGTTGGGGGAACATGCGTGATCCGTGGCTGTGTGCCAAAGAAGCTGATGGTCTATGCTTCGAAATTCTCTCATGAATTTGAGGACGCGGCAGGCTTTGGCTGGACGGTCGGGGAGAGCCAGTTCGACTGGAACACGCTGATCGCGAACAAGGATGCGGAAATTGATCGGCTCAATGGCCTCTATATCAAAAATCTCGAACGACACAATGTCGAGATCATCCAGTCACGAGCGGAGCTCGAAGCGCCGCATCGGATCCGGCTGACCGGTGAGGATCGCTCCGTCACGGCCCGCACCATTCTGATTGCCACCGGTGGCGTACCCAACCTGCCGCTGGACCTGCCGGGTGTTGAACATCTCATCACCTCCAATGAAGTGTTCCATCTCGACGAACAGCCAAAACGGGTGTTGATCACTGGCGGCGGATATATTGCGCTGGAATTTGCTGGCATTTTCAACGGTTTGGGCACCGAGACAACGGTTCTTTACCGCGGCGAAGAAATTTTGCGTGGTTTCGACGATGATGTCCGCGCCACCCTGCACGAGGAAATGGAGAAACGTGGCGTCCGGATCGTGCTCCATGATGTCCTGACCTCTGTTGAGAAGAAGGCTGATGGTCTGCATGTCACCACCAAACAGGGTGAGACGATGGTTGTTGATCAGATCCTGTCAGGGATTGGCCGCTCGCCCTACACCAAGGGGCTGGGACTGGAAACGGTCGGCGTCGAACTGGATAGCAAAGGTGCGATCAAGGTTGATGCGCAGAACCGCACCAATGTCGACCATATCTATGCGGTCGGGGACGTCACCAACCGGGTCAATTTGACACCGGTCGCCATCCGTGAAGGGGCTGCCTTGGCCGAAACCCTGTTCAACGACAATCCGACAATTGTCGACTATGAGAATATTCCCACTGCAGTCTTCACCCAGCCGGAAATCGGCACCGTTGGCATGACTGAAGCAGAAGCTATCGCAACCCATGACAATCTCGACATCTATCTCGCCAAGTTCCGTCCGATGAAAAACACGTTGGCGGGCAATGACGAGAAGATGCTGATGAAGCTGATTGTTGATGCGGACAGCGACAAGGTGTTGGGCTGTCATATTCTGGGCCCGGATTCTGGTGAAATGTCCCAGCTTCTGGGTATTGCCATCAAGATGGGGGCAACCAAGGCCAATTTTGATGCCACAATGGCAGTGCATCCGACCGCTTCGGAAGAGCTGGTCACGATGAAAGAGCCATCCAAACGCATCCGCAAGGATGACTGACACGCTCATCTTGAGGCCCATCAAACCAAATGACGTCGAGCCCGCAACCCAATGCGGCCTCGACGCTTGGTGTGGTGGAATTCTACCCTTGCTCAATGGCTTTGGTGCGTTGGATTTTCTGCGCATCGAGCGACTGTTTCATGACTTTCTTCTTGCCGGCATAGAGACAAAGGATGACCAACTGATCGTCGCCGATCTGGAGGGCCAAATTCTCGGATTCTATTGCCTTGAAACCCGAACCGGCGAGTTGACGGACCTCTGGCTCGCTCCTCAATGGCATGGAAAAGGCATTGCAACACGCATGTTTGGCGATGCCAAGGAGCGGAGCAGGCGCGCTGGCCGCGAAGAACTCAAACTGAAAGTGTTGGTCGGCAACCAAAGGGCCTTGGCATTTTATCGCAAAGAAGGCATGGAAGAGGCGGGTCGGCAGACTGCATTTGATGCGGCGCTCCAACAGAGGCTGGAAAAAATCATCATGCGGCTGAGGCTTGATGGCTGATCACAGCCTCGCTCAGCCCATCCAGAAACGGAAAAGATCAAAGTGACGCTCGAACAGGTACGAGAAAAACCACAAGAATGGGTCGGCTATTTTGGTTATGGCTCCCTCGTCAATGACGATACACGCAATGCAGAAAGCTTTGGCTTTGCCGGTCGTTTGAAGGGATATCGCCGCCGCTGGTCGATCTGGTCTGCCAGTGCAGAACGCCGCGCCTTCGGGTTCGGAGGGGTGGCTGCCTTGTCGGTGACTGCCAATGCCGAGAGCCTCTGCGATGGCCTTCTGATTTTTGACCGCAAGGACCATTTGCCCAAAGTTGACGAGCGCGAGGCAATGTATGATCGGGTAAAGCTGGACTTGTGCAATTTCTCCAGCAAGGAGAACCTGCCCGCTGGCATCGATTGTTACATCTATGTTGGCCACACCCCACACACCGAAGTCGCCGATCCGGATTATCCCATTCTACAGTCCTATGTGGACGCGGTGATGCAAGGGTTCCTGCACAAGTTCGGAGAAGAGGGCGTTGCGCGCTTTGTTGCGGAAACCGACGGCTGGCAAACCCCCATCGTTCAGGATCGCGACCGTCCCTTCTATCCGCGCTCAGTCACACTGAACCTGGAAGAAGAGGAGCTGATCGATCATTATGTGAAACTCAGCGGTGCCCCTCAGGTGTCTCTGCCCTGATCGATCCGATGCAACTTACCGACTTTTGACAAAGGGCCTCAATTGGGGCCCTTTTTGTTGGCTTTTCGGCTGGTTTGGCCTCCGTTTCACCCAGTCGGTGCATTGAGCCTTGGCGAATGGGAAAACTTTCGCTAAAAGCGAGCAACACCATATCTAAGAATTGGCGGCGCGTGGCTCGGGATAGAGGCCCTGGCCCGGTCCCGACATATCGGGCCGACAGCGCTCAACAAGAAGGCAAGTCTGAATGACAATCATTGACTCCATCAAAAAAAGCGTGGTCCCGATCCATCCGGAAGGCTATCCCTTCATTGCGCTGTTTGCCCTTGCATCCTGTGTGCTTGGATGGTTCTTCTCGCCTCTCTTCTGGATTGGAACCTTCCTTACCCTCTGGTGCGCCTACTTCTTCCGCAACCCGGAACGTGTGACGCCGCTGGAACAGGGGCTGGTTATCTCTCCTGCTGATGGCATGGTGTCAAGCGTTGGCCTTGCCACGCCGCCACCAGAGCTGAACCTGTCCACCGAGCCGATGATGCGCGTCTCTGTCTTCATGAATGTCTTCAACGTCCATGTGAACCGCGCCCCGGTGCCGGGCAAGATCAGCGCGGTCGCCTACAAGCCGGGCAAGTTTCTCAATGCCGAACTGGACAAGGCCAGCGAAGACAATGAGCGCAACAGCCTGATCATCGACAGTGCCTATGGCCCGATTGGCGTCACCCAGATTGCCGGCCTGATTGCTCGCCGGATCGTCTGCTGGTCAAAGCCTGAAGACACAATCGAAGCCGGCGAACGCTTCGGTCTGATCCGCTTTGGCAGCCGTGTGGATGTCTATATGCCTGCCCACATCATCCCGTCGGTGATTGTCGGCCAAACCATGATTGCCGGGGAAACCATTCTTGCCAATCTGGAAGGTGAACAACGTCCCGCCAAAGACCATCGCATCCAGTAATCCGCAAACAGACTAGCACCAGAACTTGAACTGCCCGCAAGGGGACAAAGGACCATGATGGAAGACAATTCGGATCACGGCATCACCAATCCGTTTCAAAGCTTCGATCCGGATGAAGACGAACCCAAGCGCCGCTTCAAGGCCGTTCCGTTTCGATTGCTGGCGCCCAATCTGGTTACGCTGATGGCGCTCTGCTCTGGTTTGACCGGGGTGCGGATGGCCATTGAAGGGCGGTTCGAGCTGGCTATGATTGCCATTGCTGCCGCAGCCTTTCTCGATGGGGTCGACGGGCGTGTGGCTCGCATGCTCAAGGGAACTTCGCGCTTTGGAGCCGAACTGGACTCGCTCACCGACTTCGTCAATTTCGGTGTGGCACCGGCGCTCATCCTCCATGTCTGGATTCTCCATGCCATCCCGTCGATTGGCTGGATTGCCTCGTTGCTGTTTGCCATTGCGATGATCTTGCGTTTGGCCCGCTTTAACGTGGCACTTGATGACAAGAACAAACCTGCCTGGCAGAAGGATTTCTTCGTTGGTGTCCCGGCACCTGCTGGCGCTCTGGCCGTCTTGGCTCCCATCTATCTTGAACTGGCAGGCATGCCGCATCATGATGAACTGGCGCTGATCGTCGTGCTCTATACGCTGTTGATCGCCATGCTGGTTGTCTCGTCTCTGCCGACCTATTCGGGCAAAACCGTTGGCCTGCGCATCAATCGCGCCTATGTGCTGCCGTTGATGGGGGGCTTTGTCGCAGCGGTTGCCATCCTCTTTTCCTATCCATGGGAAAGCCTGTTGGTGATCGTGTTTGGCTATCTGGTTTCCATTCCCTTTGCCCGCCGTGCATGGCACCGCAAAAATCGCATGATGGTTGCGGGTGAGCTGGGCGACGACGAGATCAAGACAGAGGCCGATTTGTTGGCCAACAAGGACGATGACTAGGACGCTTGCGGCCTCTCCGCTTGGCAACAAAAAAGGGCCCGCCGAATGGATCGGCGGGCCCTTTGCTTTGCTCGTGTCGCAAGCTTTTATTCTGCTGCCTGAGGCAGCTCGGATGGATGGCTTGGTTGTTCATCCTTCTTGCGCGGCTTCAAAGCCACCAAAGTACCCGTGTCCTTGGCCGCCAGATCAGACGCCTTTTCCGCCGAAGTCTCTTCAGCCAAAGGCTCCGATCTTTCTGTCTTGTCTGCCTTGCGCAGCCCGACCAGACGGGCCAGCAGCCCGAAGAACGGTCTCAATGTGACCGATGGGAAGGCCAGCAGCACAGGGATCAGCACCAGCGTCAACAGGGTGGAGAATGCAAGGCCTGAAATGACGGCGGTAGAAAGCTGGATCCACCAGGCGGCGGTGATCGACCCGACGGAGATCACACGGTTGAAGAAGTCGAAGTTGATCCCGGTCGCCATGGGGATGAGGCCGGCAATAGTGGTGATCGTCGTCAACAGGATCGGGCGGATCCTCTGGGCGGCGGTCTTGACCACGGCTTCGATCACGTCAACCCCTTCGTCTATGAAGCGGTTATAGGTATCGATCAACACGATGGCGTTGTTCACCACGATCCCTGCCAGAGCCACAACCCCGGTGCCGGTCATGATGACCGAGAAGCCTTGTCCGGTCACCAGCATGCCCAGCAATACGCCAAAGATGGACATCACCACTGTCGTCAGCGTCAGGAAGGTCTGATAGAAGCTGTTGAACTGGGTGATGAGGATCATCGCCATGATGAACAGTGCACCAATGGCCGCTTTACCAAGAAACTCGCCTGACTCCTTCTGGTCTTCATCCGCACCGCGGAAATTGAAGGTCACTCCGGCCGGCCAGTCCTGTGCCTTGATCCAGCTGTCGATCTCCTTGACCTTATCATCCACCGTCGTGCCATCACTCTTGTCCACTGTCGCCTTCACATTCATGGCAAAGAAGCCATCCTTGCGGGTGATGGAGGAGACCTTGGGCTTGGCTTCGATGCGGACGAAGTTGGAGATCGGAACCTGTCCGTTACTAGTCGGCAATTTGAGCATGTCTAGCTGGTCGAGATTGCGCTGTTCTTTGGGCAGGCGGACACGGATATCCAACTCGTCCTCGGAATCGTCGGGACGATACTTGCCGATCAACAAGCCATTGGTCACCAACTGGACCATCGAGCCGACTGGGGCGATGGCAGCATTGTAGCGGCCGGCTTCTTCCCGGTCGATTTTGAGCTCCCATTCTATGCCGGGCAGGGGACGGGCGTCCTCAATCTCCATCAGCTTATCGACATCCTCGAAGTGATTGCGCACGATGCCAGTCATTTCTGCGACCTGATCATAGTTCGCAGAAGAGATCTGAAGATTGATGTCCTTGCCTGTTGGCGGGCCTTCTTCCTTTTTGTTCACGGAGACGCGAATGCCGGGTATGTCAGCCGTACGGGCACGGATTTCCTCGAAAATCTGTTCCGCAGGGCGTCGGCAGCAATAATCCGTGAGTTCGAGATTCAGTGTACCAATGGCGTCGCTTGGTTTGTTGCTGTCACTGCCAAGCCCACCACCGCTGCTGATGCCGGACGGGTTCGAGACGGTAACGACATCACGAACGCCCTTGACCTGCAGCACTACATCCTCAACGCTTTTCACCAGTGCTCGGCTCTCAAGTGCGGACATGTTGCCCCGCGCCGAGACATGCACCATGGCGATGCGCGGCTCGTCATTCACGAAAAGCTCTGTCCCGGCGTTGTGCACCATGTAGGAGGTGACGATCATGAAGCCAAGACCGAGCACCAGCCCGATGGTCGCAAGGTTGCCAAGCGGGTTGGAGACGAGCATGTGCAGCCCGCGAATGTAGAAACCGGTGAGGCCGGTGACTTCCTTCGGGTCGAAGTGATGCCCGCCAGAAAGATGCTTGGCATTCTCGATTTCGATTTCACTCGCATGGGACTTGCCGATGAAGCTGCCAATGACCGGCAGGAACACCATGGCCGTGAGCAGGGCAACCGAAAGGACAATAATCACCATGATCGGCAAATAGCTCATGAACTCACCAATCATACCCGGCCATAGCAGCATGGGCAGGAAGGCGGCGAGCGTCGTGCCTGTCGAGGCAGCAACGGGCCAGAACATCAGCTTGGCCGCCCGGACATAGGCTTCCTGTCGCTTCAGTCCTTCGGCGATCTTGCGGTCGGCATATTCCACGATCACGATGGCGCCATCGACGAGCATCCCCACAGTCAGCACAAGCCCGAACATCACCATGGTGTTCAGTGTCATGCCGATCAGTGAGAGCACGAGGAAGCCCATCATGAAAGAGGTGGGGATCGCGATGCCGATCAGCAGTGCCGAGCGGAAGCCCAACGCAGCCAATACAAGCATCATAACCAGTGCGACAGCGGTCATGATCGAGGATTCAAGCGAGCCCAGTGTGTCGTTGACCGGCTCGGCCTGATCAAGCAGGAAGTCCACCTTGATGGCCGGGTTCCATGTTTTGATCTCGGCCTCAACCGCCTGACGTACTGCCTCGTTATTCTCGATGATGTTGGTTCCCAGGCGCTTGGAAACCTCCACGGTGATGGCGGCCTTGCCATTGACACGCGTGATGGTGGTCGGGTCCTTGAATGTCCGCTTGATCGTGGCGATATCACCCAGTGTAACGACACCTTCGCCATTCTGCTTGATGGGAATGGAGTAGACATCCTCGGCATCCTCGATGAGGCCGGGAACCTTGAGGTTAAAGCGCCCCTTGCCATTGTCGAGGAACCCAGCTGGCACCAGCTGGTTGTTGAGCGAGACCGCATTGATCAGCTCCGTCTGGGTCACATTGTAGGATTCCAGCCGCAACTGGTCGATCTCGACCACCAGCATTTCCTCACGCTGGCCAGACAAATTGGCCTCAAGAACCGTCGAGATGCCTTCAATCTCATCCTTTAACTTGCGCGCATGTTGATAGAGCGTCCGCTCAGGAACCGCACCGGATAGGGCGATGTAGAGAGTCGGCTGTTGCGACATGTTGAATTCGGAAATCGTCGGTTCATTGGCGTCCTCTGGCAATTCTGCCTGTGCCTGATTGACCTTGTCGCGCACGTCCGCAAGGGCTTGGTCCTTGTCGAAATCAATCGAGAATTCGAGCAGAATACCGGCATGGCCTTCTGAGGCTGTCCCGGTTAGCTCCTTGAGGCCATCAAGGCTCTGGAGCTTGTTCTCCATCGGCTTGACCAGCAGACGCGCAGCATCTTCAGGCGAAATGCCACTCTGAGAGATCGAGACATAGAAAATCGGGACGTCAATGTCGGGACTATCTTCCTTGGGGATGCCGATATAACTGGCGATGCCACCCATCACCAATACCGTCATCAGGGTCATGACGACGCGTCGAGCCCGCAATATGGCTTCAAGAATACCCATTGCGCCTACCTTTCAGATTCTGAGCTGGCAAGCTGATTGGCTTGCGCATTGACAATCTCGACCGGCTGGCCATTCTTCACATATTCCTGCCCGACGGTGATGACCTGAGCCTCTTGCGGCAGACCGCCGAGCCACATGCCGCCACTGTCGTTGGACAGGATTTTGACAGGGGTGAACTGTGCTTTGCCATCCACGACCAGCATCACGCCGACCAGACCGTCATCGGAAAGAGTGAGATGCGCCGGACTCATGTGATGGGCCATCACGGGCTTGAGATCGAGACGCGCTTCCGCCGTCACCCCGTCACGCAAAGATTTGTCTTTGTTGGGAATTTCAACCTCAACAAGAAAGGTCCGGGTTTCAATGTCGGAAGCAGGGCTAACATAGCGAACAGTGCCATCCAGTGTTTCGCCGGTGACAAGGCGGACATGGGCCTTTGCGCCTTCCGAAACCTGGGCAATGTCACGCTCGGACACCTGACCGACAACAAGCATCGGATCGGGCTGCATCAGCGTTGCGCAGGCGTCGCCTGCCTTGAGCTGATCCCCGACTTCCGCGATAGTCCCCTGAACAATGCCCGAAATCGGCGCAAGAATCCGAATGCGATCCAGTTCAAGACGGGCTTCCTTGGTGCCCACCAGAGCCGCGTCGCGCTGGGCCTTGAAGGCGGCCAGCTGGGTATCGGACGCATACCCCTTCTTGGAGAGAGCCGCTTTGGCCTGATAGTCGAGTTCGGCCTGAGCAAGAGCCGCTTCAGCCCGAGCCAACGCTGCTTCGCGGGAGCCGACATCGAGTTCACACATGAGGGCACCCTTGTTGACCCACTGACCCTTCTCGATCGGGCGTGCGCGTATAATCGCGGTGGTTTCGGAGCGAACGGTCACCTTGGTGTCCGCTTCCGTGCGGCCTCGAATAGTCAGTGAGGTTTCCATCGGCTCAATGTCGAATGCTGTAACAGCAACCCGTGTTGCCTTGATTTCAGTCTGATGGTTGCGGACCGCAGGAGGAGGTAGGGATCCGTCCTTATCCTGACCACTGAATACGGCCTGTCCGGTTGCCATCCAGCCAACAATGCCCGTTGTGAACAACAGGGCGAGGCCGTAGGAGCCTTTAAGACGCAATGCCATAAGAGTTATCCTCGTTATTTCACTTATTAAAAAGTGTATTCGCACAATAGGTTACGGTGCCGCGGACAGAGTTGCCCGCAGCTGAAATCAGCTTGCCTGTTGTTCGCTTGAGACCAAATTTGCAGCCTGACCTTCCTCTGCCAGTGCCACAAGTTCCACACCATGAGTCTTTAGATAGTCAATCGCTGACTGAAGACAAGCGCGTCCGTAGTCTCGAGCCCAATTTCCTGCATTTTCGAAGACTTCGGACTGTTCAACGTCCAGATTGCCTTCAGTCTGCTGTCGTTCGGGTGAGGTACAGGCGTCGATCAGGCCCATTTCGTCTTCCAGATGCACAATCTGCCGCGCCACTGCGGCCTCCACATCCTGAGGCTTCATGACACCAGCAAACAGCGAAATCATCAGAAACTCGGACCGATAGATATCCGGCTTGTGCGGTTGCATCAATTCGATCAACAGGGCTGCCCGTCCAGCATCCGTGATGGAATAGACCTTGCGTGCCGGTTTGCCGTCTTGCGTTTCATGGCGACAGGTCACCAACCCTTCCGCTTCCAGACGATTCAATGCCGGATAGATGGATCCATAGCTCGCCTCGACGAAAAAGCTGAAGTCGCCTTCCGTCGAAAATTTGCGGATGTCATAACCGGTCTTGTCGCCACAAAAGAGAATGGCAAGACAGATGCTGCGTACATTCATAAGGTATCCTGATCTGAACTTCGGGGCTGTTCGTATCCCTCAACAAAGGGATTAAGGTTTTTTACGATATCGCGGGGCAATATATGCTTGTTTGATATATTTGTCCATCGCATATATCCATGCGATATATGCATGACAGGCATGCGGTAATGCGTCTCAGGATAATTGCTTGATTTCGATGGCAACGCTGCGAGACAATAGAATTGGTCAAAAACTAGAAACCCCAGAGGAGCAGATCCATGCCGATCAACGACCTTGTGCCGCCGGAACGGCGGCAGGAAAAGGGCATTAAGGGCATCTTTCGAGATCCGCTCATGCGGCTGCTGGCGATCAATTGGGTCATCGGGTTATTTGCAACCATCATCGTCTTTGTCGGGCTGATCCTGACCAATGCTGCCGGGCTGCAAGACTTGATTTTCGGTAGCGACGAGCCTCTGATCCCGATGGCTCTGTTGTTCTTTGGGCTGCTGATCACCATTTGCAGTGTCGCGATGGGCATGGCCGTGATGATGGTGCCCAAGGATGACGATGACCAGATCTACTAGGTTACCCTGTGATGGCGCGGTCCCTGCCGCATACCAAGTGTTAACGCTATCACACCCTGTTTGGCGCGAATTGCAAAGGGAAGGTGGGTAAGCCCTGCGCCACCCTTCCGGCATTCATACTTCGCAAACCCTGTCAGCAGAAATGCGCCTCTAGCGTGCAAAATCCCCGCCAGTCTTTACGCGCCACAGAAACTTTCTGCGTCATTCTGAACAAGTAAATTGAACCTGAAGCGTGGTCAGCGCGTTTAATGAATGAAGAAAAATTAAACAGACATATTTCAGGCGGGGGCTAGAACATTGAATTTCAAACGAGGTTTCGAGGCACAAATATCGGCCGATGCGGTGAAGCAGGCCGCGTCCGCATTGGCATTGCAAATTCTGATCAAGGCAAGGGGCAGGGTTGCTGCTGTTGATCCTATCCGGACAATTCAGAAGACCGGGTTGCAGCTGGGGCTTTATTGCCTGTTGGTGGCCGGTTCGCTTGGCGTTGTGGTCAATGGCAGCAAACTGATTGTCGATCAGATTCATGCAAAGATGTTCGAAATGGGCTATGAAGTTGCCAAACAGAATTTGCCGAAAAAGATCCAGACGGCCAGCATTCGGTCTTCGGTCGAATAAAGAGCCATCGTACCATATCAATGAAGGAAGGGCGTCCTGATCAAGACGCCCTTTTTGTTATTCGGTGACTTCGAAAGGCAGGGAGAACTGGGTTTGCTTTTCGGAATTCTGATCCTTTAGGACATAGTGCGAGATATAGTTGCCCGGTTGCAGACCAGTTAGATTGATGGTCAGGGTCAGGTGGATTTCGCGGTTATGCATGCCAAGCGGCACGTTGACTTTGAGAAACTCATTTCGCTGGAACAGGCTCGCCCCTTGTGTGTCCGTCAAATTGTAGTCAACAGCCCAAGCGGCAAAAATCTTGCCATCGTCCCGAACGCCATACCCGAAACCAACCGGTTCTACATAGATGATCTGAGGTTCATTGACCTTGAAGATCGGCACCCGCTCTGAATAGGTGCCATAACCAGTGATGTTGGTCGCAAAGGTCGCTTTCTGGACAAACATCGGAATGCGTTGCCAATAGTCGTCTACGACCGAATTCAGGACCGCATAGGCCGCCTTGGGCTGACCGGAGTTGATCAAGGCGTCGGCCTCTTTCAACCGCTCTGCCGGATCGCTGGTTGACTGAGCGTTGGCAAGGGAAGGGACAGCGCCAATGGCACAAAGAACCAGCAAGAAGCTGGCCAGAAATGAACGCAGACTACGCATGGAATGAGCTCCCCAAAAACACGCGATAATAAGAGATAGACTGAATATAAGGCTAGGTTACCATGGAACGGCAGGGGCGAGAACCAAGGAAATGGTCGCGCCCTGGCCGGTGAATGCTGCCTGCTATGCGTGGCTTTGGCGATATTCCTGTCGCGATTGAACAAGGATCAACTGGGCTGAACGCAGGAACAAGCCTGCCATGGCAATAGCGACCAGAATGTCTGGCCAGGCCGAGTCCGTGACAAACACCATCAGACTCGCCCCCATGACGGCGACATTGCCAATCGCATCATTGCGTGAGCAGAGCCAGACAGAGCGCACGTTGGCGTCTCCATCCTTGTAGCGGCGGAGCAAAAGCACCGAGCCCAGATTGGTTGCCAGGGCCATCAGACCGATGACGCCCATCACTTCAGCCTTGGGAACATCCAGAAACATGATCTGATAGAGCGTCGCGGAAAGCACCCAAAGGCCCATCAGCAACAAGCTGATACCCTTGACCATAGCCGCCGTCGCGCGGACTTTAAGGCTCATGCCAATCACGGCAAGGCTCATGCCATAGGTCAGGCTGTCACCCAGAAAGTCGAGCGCATCGGCTTGCAAAGCCTGAGATCCCGCCAGCTTACCTGCCAGCAACTCTATCAGGAACATGCCGCTATTCAATCCGATCACCGTCCAGAGAATCGTCTTGTAGCGCTGATCCATCCCATCAAACACCGGATTGCCCGAGCAGCCACAGGCAGTGCCCGTTGCCTCTTGTGTGTCATGCATGGCTGTCTGTGCGTGATCATGCGGGTGATCCTTTGCCCCGCCGCAACAAGAGGAGGGGGCAGCCTGCGAGGAAGAATGGGAACAACTTGCGCTCATGATCGTGGCCTTTCTGAACTACTCTTTATCGTAGAGCTGGATTTCAATCAGTCACCATGACTATAATTGCTCTAGTGACTAGAGCTTCAAGGGGCAAAAACGCAAAATGTTTTCGATCGGTGAACTATCAAAGTCGAGTGGCGTAAAGGTGCCGACCATTCGCTATTACGAACAGATTGGTTTGTTGGAACCCACTGACAGAAGTCAGGGCAATCAACGGCGCTATGAAGCGGAGGGACTCAAACGCCTGACCTTCATCAAGCATGCTCGCGATCTGGGTTTTTCTCTCGATGGTATCCGGTCGCTCCTGCAGCTGAGTCAGCAGGAAGGCAAAGCTTGCCGCAAGGCGACTGCCATTGTGCAGGAACATTTGACCGACGTCCAAAAGCGCATCCAGAAACTCCAGCGACTGGAAAGTGAACTCGACCGCATGCTCGATTGTCACGAAAACTGTAAGGCCCAATGCTCCGTTCTGGAAAGCTTGTCTGACCACAGCCATTGCCTGAGTGAGCACTGAGGCGTATAGAAAGGCCTCAATCCTGTGCGTGACCGCACGCCATCAGCAAAAACAGCATTATGCCTTGTCCATGAAGGGATCGGGCAAGAGGGGTGCGGCTCTATGAACTGGTCTGTCTATCTGTCCGGAGAAATTCACACCAACTGGCGCGAGGAAATTGAGGCTGGAGCCAAGGCGCTCTCCCTCCCGGTCTCTTTTGCGGCCCTGGTTACCGACCATGGTGCTTCGGATGATTGCGGCGTGGAAATCCTTGGTGCCGAGGCTGACAAATTCTGGCACGATCACAAGGGCGCGCAAATGAATGCCATTCGCACCCGTACCTTGATCGAGGCTGCCGACATCGTCGTCGTTCGGTTTGGCGACAAATATCGCCAGTGGAATGCAGCCTTTGATGCAGGCTATGCCGCGGCCCTGGGCAAGCCGATCATCGTCATGCACAATGACGAGCATCAACATGCCCTCAAGGAAGTGGATGCAGCCGCTCTTGCGGTCACCAAGACGCCAGAGCAGGTTGTTCGCATTCTCAATTATGTCATTGAGGGAAAGCTGGGGTGAAGCGTTCGTCCCGTCCATCACTCAATGCAGGGCGCAATAATCAAATTAATTGATACCCTATAAAAATCAATTCATATGACGGATGGGTCTGGCCCGTCTATAAAGAATCCATGTGTGCAAAAAGACTTACCGATGACAGTATGACGCCCTCGCGCCTGTTTCTTGCAGGCGCCGCGCGCTCTGTCCCGATCATTCTCACCGCAGGGCCATTCGGGGCCTTGTTCGGTGCTCTGGCCATCGAAAACGGACTGACGGTCTTTGATGCTGTGTTGATGAGTTTGACCATCTTTGCCGGGGCAAGCCAGTTGGTCGGCCTTGAGCTGTTTGGCCAGAATATTCCCGGCTGGATCATCGTCCTGTCGATCTTTGCGGTCAATTTCCGTCATATCCTCTATTCCGCAGCCATCGGCCACCATCTGGCCAAATGGTCTTGGCCCAAGCAGATCGCCGGTTACTTCTTCTTGGTTGATCCGGCCTTTGCTGAATCCGAACAGCGCGCAGAGAAGGGGGAGGATGTCCAGTTTGCCTGGTATCTCGGGCTGGTCATTCCGACCTATCTGGCCTGGAATCTGTTGACCTTTATGGGCGCAATCTTTGGCAATTTTTTACAGGATTCCTATCGCTGGGGCATCGATTTCATCTTGCCGATCTATTTCATGGGACTGGTTATGGGCTTCCGCCGCCGGTCCTTCTGGTTGCCAGTGGTTGTCGTCTCTGCCTCCGCCTCGATCATCGCCAGCAAGACCATCGGCTCCCCTTGGCATGTCTCGGTTGGAGCGGTTGCCGGTGTGCTTCTTGCTGCCTTTGTATCGCCTGCAGCACGCGCCAAGCCGCAAAAGATTGATCCGGCGACCGACCGCATCGATCTCAACGCTGCCAAAAATGAAGAGGGACAGGCATGATTTCGAGCACCCTTCTGATCATAATTGGCGGTGCCATCGTCACCTTCATGACCCGCATTGGCGGCTATCTGGTTTTGTCCCGGTTTGAAACCATTCATCCACGGGTGCAGGCGGGGTTGGACGCCGTGCCCGCTGCAGTTCTCACCACATTGGTTGCCCCTGCCGTGGTCAATGGTGGTCCCAACGAGTGGCTCGCCTTCACAGCCGCGGTGATTGCGGGCCTGCGCCTGTCCATGGTGCCGACTGTGATGATTGGCACTCTGCTGCTTATTGTCTTGCGTTATTTCAATGGCTAGGATCGCCACCCGACCATTTGCGAAACAAGGTTTGACGGCATGAAAATCGGAATCCTGGCGACCTCTGCCCTGAATGAAGATCTGGCTGCACGGTTCGGCGACTTGCCATCGATGTTTTCCAAATTGCTTTCACCGCAAGACAGCAGCCTGACATTCGAAACCTTTGCTGTTTTTCAAGATGTGTTTCCCTCAACCATCGAGGCCTGTGATGCGTGGCTGGTTACCGGATCGCCCAACAGTGCCTATGAACGCCTGCCATGGATGCTGAAGCTGGAAGACTTCATCCGCCAGACATTGGCCGCCGGCATTCCGATGGTTGGCATCTGCTTTGGTCATCAGATCATGGCGCAGGCCATGGGGGGCAGGGTTGAAAAGGAACAGCAGGGCAAATGGGGCATTTCTGTCCATGATTACAGCCTCTCGCTGAATGGCTCCGAGCGTCCCGGATGGATGGATGGCGATGCGACACGCTTTGCCTTGCAAGCTTCCCATCAGGATCAGGTGACCGCATTGCCCGAAGGGGCAGAGCGGATCGCAGGCAATGATTTTTGTCCCAACGGCATGATGCTCTATGGCAAGGCAGGCCTATCGATGCAGTTGCATCCAGAATTGCCGGCTGACTTCATCTCGTTTCTGATAGAAAATCGCCGCGGCTCTGCTATGGATGATGCTGATGCCGACGCTGCCGTGATCCGGGTGGCCGATCCTGTCGATGATCAGTTGATCGCCCGTTGGATCGTCAATTTCATGAAGTCGGCTCATGCCTGATTGCCAGCGCTTTGATGCATGCATGAGCCATATGGTTTAACGAAAACAAAGGAGACAGCCATGTCCAAGCCTGCACTGCCTATTTTTGACGGTCATAATGACACGTTGTTGCGGCTTGAAATGGCCCGGAGGAATGGTGCTCCGATTTCCTTTGTCGATGGGCATCCGAGTTTGCAGATTGATCTTCCCAAGGCTACCAAGGGCCATTTTGCTGGTGGTCTCTTTGCGATGTTTGTGCCGCCTATTCTCAATAATGCAGAAAAGAATGATCCCGTCGCCCGTCAGAAAGCCATCGAGGCGTCTGATGCCGTCGATTGGACACTCGGTATGATCGCCGAGGCCTGTCGGCTTGAGCGTGCGTCCAATGGACGGGTGCGGATCTGCCGCTCCCGTGCCGACATCAAGCAGGCCATGGCCGATGAGGCTTTGGCTTTGATGCTCCATATCGAGGGGGCTGAGGCGATCGGTGCGGATTTTAACGCCCTTGAAGCGTTCTATGCTGCAGGCCTTCGCTCTCTTGGTCCGGTCTGGAGTCGGGACAATATTTTTGGCGCCGGTGTGCCGTTCGACTTTCCCGGATCTCCCGATCATGGCCCCGGCCTGAGTGATCTTGGCAAGGAACTGGTACGTCGCTGCAACCAACTTGGCGTGATGATCGATCTGTCCCACTTGAATGAAAAAGGATTCTGGGATGTTCAGAAACTCTCGGACAAGCCTTTGGTCGCTTCCCATTCCAACGTGCACAAATTGTCGCAAAGCCGCCGAAACCTGACCGACAAGCAACTTGATGCCATCGCCGAAAGCAAGGGGCTGGTCGGACTCAACTATGCGGTCGGGTTCTTGCGTTCCGATGGTGAAAAATTCAAACGCGATGTCTCGCTGGATCTGATGGTTGACCATCTTGCCTATCTGGTCGAAAAGCTTGGCGAGGATGGGGTGGGCCTAGGCTCGGATTATGATGGCGCAACGGTGCCCGATGTGGTGGCGGACGTGTCTCTCAACCAGAAACTGATCGATCATATGCGTCACCGCGGGTTCGGTGAAACGCTGGTCGAGAAAATCGCCTTCAAGAACTGGCTAGGCCTGCTGGAGCGCACCGGCATCTGATTGACATTGGCTGGCGGGCAGGGGGGCCATGCCAATCCTGCCACTCTGGCGTTTGCGAGCATTCTTCCATCACAAACAGAAAAGCCCGGTTTTTAACCGGGCTTTTGGTATGCATTCAGAAGCAGTATCGATCTTAATCGTCGAATTCCTGATCTTCGTAATCGTCCTGCACTGGTGCACGTTGCGGGCGCTCGCTGACTTCGCGACCAATACGGTCGGCAATGTGGGCAAGATCAATGAAATGGTCTGCCTGTCGGCGCAGTTCGTCGGCGATCATTGGTGGTTGGGTCGACATGGTGGATACCACGCTGACCTTGCGGCCACGGCGTTGCAACGCTTCAACCAATTTGCGGAAGTCGCCATCACCGGAAAAGATCACGAAGTGATCAACATGCTCGACCAGTTCCATCGCATCGATGGTCAGTTCGATATCCATGTTCCCTTTGATCTTGCGACGGCCAGCAGAATCGGTGAATTCCTTTGTTGGTTTGGTCACCACATGATAGCCGTTATAATCAAGCCAGTCGATCAACGGGCGGATGGAGGAATATTCCTGGTCTTCGGCCAGTGCTGTGTAATAGTAGGTGCGCAGCAGGTAGCCTTTTCCACGAAATTCCTTTAGGAGACGCTTATAGTCGATATCGAAGCCAAGTGTCTTGGTAGTAGCGTATAGATTGGCTCCATCTATGAAGAGCGCGACCTTTTCACGAGGATCAAACACGGATTTTCCTTCTTATGCTGGTTTTCTTTGGACCTAATTCCGTGCGGGAATGGCTGGTTTTGAAGAGAGAATGGCGGCAATTGCCATTATTGTCATTCAAACAATTCCGAACCATCTTTTTGAATGGGCATTCAGATGGTGCAATCACAAGAAACTAAATCGATTCATATCCTATAGGGATCTACCAATTATCACTATCGAGAATTTCAAAATACGGACGAAAACGCAATCTTTTTCAGATATATTACCAGAATTGCCACATTTCAGCGACAAAAAACCATAAACAAAGTGGCGATTTCGTCTGCTTCTCTCTTGTCAAGGACGGCTTTTGCCTTTAATGAGAAGAACGAATCCCCCCAATCAGGAGATAGTCTATGGCACGCGTGACCGTTGAGGACTGCGTCGATAAAGTTGAAAATCGTTTTGAACTTGTGCTGCTGTCCAGCCATCGCGCTCGCATGATTTCAAGCGGATCTTCCATCACGGTTGATCGCGACAACGACAAGAACCCGGTTGTGGCCCTGCGCGAAATCGCGGATGAGTGCGTATCCCCGGGTGACTTGAAGGAAGATCTCATTCATTCCCTGCAGAAATATGTTGAAGTGGATGAGCCTGAGACTGAAGAAGTCCACATGATCACCGCTGATGACGCTGCGACCACCGAATATGATGACGTTCTCTCCGAACCAAAGAGCGAAGTCGTGTTCGACCAGATGTCTGAGGAAGAGTTGCTGCGCGGCCTCGAGAGCCTCGTGCCGCCGGATCGCACCGACGACTGAGTCTTGTCATTGCTGAAGAATTCAAAAAAGCGGTCCAGTGGGATCGCTTTTTTGTTTCGCAATGGCCTGTTCCTATCGAGCCTAATGAGCGGGTTCAAGTCGCTTGCCTTTTTCGTGGGCTTTCACCTATTGTGAACGGATGCTCCCGCTTAATGTGGTGAGAGTGATTTCCCCGCATTCCGTTTTCGGATAATCAGCCCAGTCAGGATCAATTTCGACCATGATGCGTCAGTATGAGCTTGTGGAACGTGTTTCAAGCTACAATCCAAACGCTGATGAGGCTTTGCTCAACAAGGCCTATGTCTATTCCATGCAGAAACATGGCTCGCAAAAGCGCGCCTCAGGGGATCCCTATTTTCTGCATCCTCTTGAAGTGGCGGGCATTCTGACAGATCTGCGCCTTGATGATGGCACCATCGCGGTTGGTTTGTTACACGACACGCTCGAAGATACCGACGCCACCCGGGCAGAACTGGATCACTTGTTTGGTGAGGAAATCGGCAAGCTTGTGGAAGGTCTGACCAAGATCGCCCAGCTCGATCTGGTCTCCAAGCGCACCAAGCAGGCCGAAAACCTGCGCAAATTGCTGTTGGCCATCTCGGACGACGTCCGGGTCCTGATCGTGAAGCTGGCCGACCGGCTGCACAATATGCGCACCCTGCATTTTGTCCCTGAGCATAAACGCCATCGCATCGCTCAGGAGACCATCGACATCTATGCACCACTCGCTGAACGCATGGGCATGCAGGACATTCGCGAGGAACTCGAAGGTCTGTCCTTCAAATATGTCAATCCGGAAGCCTATGAGGCTATTTCGGAGAAACTTGACGACATGCGCGAGCGCAACCAGTCCCTGATCGAGGAAATTGGTGGCGACCTTCAGCACACCCTCGAAGAAAAGGGGATGGCAGCCCGGGTGACGGGGCGCGAGAAAAAGGCCTATTCCATTTTCCGCAAGATGCAGCGCCAGTCGATCGGCTTTGAGCAGCTCTCAGACATCTATGCTTTCCGTGTTCTGGTCCCTGATATCGAAGCCTGTTATCAGGCATTGGGCATTGTCCATACCATCTGGCCATGCGTGCCGGGGCGTTTCAAGGATTATATTTCAACACCCAAACCCAATGACTATCGCTCGATTCATACCACGGTGATCGGACCGGGTCGTCAAAGGGTCGAGTTGCAGATCCGCACCCACGAAATGCATCAATTCGCCGAATATGGTGTCGCGGCTCACGCCCTCTACAAGGATATCACCGGCAAGACCAAGGGCGGTCGCTCTTTGTCCAAGTTGGCCAGGGACAGCAACGCCTATGCCTGGCTGCGCCACACGGTGGAGCTGTTGTCATCGGGCGATTCTGCAGAAGAGTTTCTGGAACATACCAAGCTTGAACTGTTTCAGGATCAGGTCTTCTGCTTCACCCCCAAAGGCCGTCTGATCGCCTTGCCTCGGGGTGCGATCCCCATTGATTTCGCCTATGCAGTCCATACCGGCATCGGCAATACCTGCGTTGGCTGCAAAATCAATGGTGCGATCATGCCGCTGGTCACCGAATTGGCCAATGGCGATGAGGTTGAAATTATCACTTCAAAGGCCCAAACCCCACCCGCCGCTTGGGAAAGCATCGTGGTAACAGGCAAGGCAAGAGCCGCCATTCGTCGCGCCACCCGGTCTGCGGTTCGGGCGCAATATGCCGGATTGGGTGAACAGATCCTGCGCAATGCCTTCAAACGCGCGGATCAGGACTATACCGAAGATCAAATCAAACTGGCGCTGTCGCGACTGGGATATCTTTCAGTCGGCGACGTGCAGGCTGCGGTTGGGCGAGGCGAGTTGCAGTCCCGCAGCGTGATTGAGGCTGTTTTCCCGGACTATCAGGACCAGCGCGCCACTGCCTCAAGCAGCAGTGATCGCAAAGAACGTGATGATCGTGGTGACGGCTGGTTCGGTCTCAAGCAAGCCAATGCAATGAAGTTTCGTATTCCGGGTTCCAGTGCGCGAGGGGATCAGAATGGCAGCTTGGAAGAAGACGGAGCTTCAATTCCTATTCGCGGCCTGTCTGGCAATTTGCCCGTGCAGTTCGACCCTGACGGCGGCGCCGTACCAGGGGACCGTATCGTCGGAATTCTGACGCCGGGGCAGGGCGTGACCATCTATCCGATTCATTCTCCCGCTCTCAGCCAGTTTGATGACAGTCCGGAACGTTGGCTGGATGTCCGCTGGGACATTGATGAGGAAAATTCAGACCGCTTTCCTGCAAGAATTGAAGTCAGCATGATCAATGAACCGGGTACCCTCGGTGAAATTGCCACAATTATCGGTGAGAATGACGGCAACATCGAAAATATAAAGATGGAACAAAAGGTCAGCGACTTCTTCGAGATGATCATCGATCTATCGGTCTGGAACCTGAACCATCTCAATCGAATCATCGAGCAGATCCGCGCCAAGAAAAGCGTATCTCGCGCCGCACGGTCCAATTGATGCCCGGTAGCATGGTGGCGAAGTTGCAACCGACAAAGGAGATTGCTTCTTCTTTGCGACGAATGCTCACGCTCGAAACTGTCGCATGAATGTGAATATGCATTCTCTTGTCAGGAAAAAATTTGCGATTACCTAATATGCTACCAAAACCATACTGGAAAAAGTCGACGATGGGTCTATAAGTATCGACCTGTGGGCCCCCGAGGCCAAGCAATGGGTGAGGATAAGAGACAGTGTTATTTGGCCGCAGAGACAAGCCATCCATGGCCGAGCGTATCCGCATCTTTCTGTGGCCGCGCCGCAACTGGATGCGGTCTGGAAAGTATTTCGTCAAACGTATTCTGCGTCTGTCCGGGTCCCCCTATATGATCGCCGCTGGCGTTGCGGCGGGTGTCTTCACCTCCTTCACGCCTTTTCTCGGCTTCCACTTCCTTATCAGCTGGGCCATCGCTTTCCTGATTGGCGGCAACATGCTGGCTGCTGCCATCGGCACCGGAGTGGGCAATCCCATCACCTTCCCCTTTATTTGGGGGGCGACCTATACGACGGGATGTTTTCTGCTCGGCAAGGAGGCCATTCATGGTCAACTGCATAGTCTCAAGCATGATTTGCTGACCGAATCCTTCTCCACCATTTGGCCGACCATTCAGGTCATGGCGGTAGGCGCGATTCCCGTCGGTTTGGTTTTTGCCTTGATCTTCTACTATGTCACGCGCAAGGCAGCGCTCGTCTATCAAAAGCGCCGCAAGGCCATGCTGGCAGAGCGTGCATACGAAGCGGGGCGTTGGCGCAAGGCGATCGCCGAGCATGATGGCAAACGCGGCAAGGCGCAGTCCGCCTGAGAATGTCCGCACAATTGGCCCATGGCATTGAGCGGCAAAAAGAGGTCTCCATGATCATTGGAACTGGCAACGATCTGATTGACATCCGGCGTATAGAACGATCCCTTGAACGCTTTGGCGAACGCTTCATTCAGCGCATTTTCACAGACAAGGAAATCGCCCGTTCAGAACGCAAGGCCCAAAGAGCGGCCTCTTATGCCAAACGCTTCGCTGCCAAGGAAGCCTGTTCCAAGGCGCTGGGCACGGGCCTGTCCCACGGAGTTTTCTGGAAGGATATGGGGGTCAGCAATCTGGCCTCGGGCAAGCCGACCATGGTGCTGACCGGGGGCGCACAAGAGCGTCTCAAGGCAATGATTCCGGACGGGTACGAGCCGCAAATCGATCTCACCATCACGGATGAGTTCCCCCTTGCGCAGGCCTATGTCATCATTTCAGCCAATCCGATCCTGTAACGACCCCTCATTTCGACCGATATGAGACAATTATCTGAGGAAAAGCGCCTTGTTTGGCGCGCATGCCTCACAATATTCACAACAGGCCGTGACTTTGCCCTTCAGTAAAGTTGAATATTGTCAGCGGCTCTTTGGCTCGCTATGACAAATTGATATTGGCCGGCCGGGCGCTCATTGCCCAAACTGCTGGCCCGATCCTATAGCTCGACCGACTGGTCCGAACCCGCGACCTGTTGTCGGGAAGACAAGCAGAAAAGAGAATTGACGTGTCTGACGAAAGCATGAAAGAAACCGATAGCGGCCTTGGGGATACCATCAAGGTCATTGTGCAGGCATTGTTGCTGGCGCTTGTCGTCCGCACACTTCTGTTCCAGCCTTTCTCCATTCCGTCCGGCTCGATGAAGTCGACCTTGCTGGTCGGTGACTATCTGTTTGTCTCCAAATACAGCTATGGCTATAGCCGTTATTCCGTGCCGTTTGGTCTTCCGCTCTTTTCCGGCCGGATCATGGGCAGTGAACCTGAGCGTGGCGATGTGGTTGTTTTCAAACTGCCACGCGACAATTCCACGGACTATATCAAGCGTGTCATCGGTTTGCCGGGCGACAAGATCCAGATGATCGACGGTCAGCTCTATATCAATGGCTCTGTGGTTGAGCGTGAGCAGGTTGACGATTTCATCGAAACCGACAGCCAGGGACGCAAAAGCCGCGTCGTTCGTTATCGCGAAACCCTGCCGAACGGGGTCACCTACGACACCCTCGACATCCGGCCAAACAACTATCTCGACAACACCTCCGTCTATGAAGTGCCAAAGGGCCACTATTTCATGATGGGCGACAACCGGGACAATTCATCAGACAGCCGTGTGCTGAGCTCGGTCGGCTATGTGCCTTATGAGAATCTGATCGGCAAAGCGCAGGTCATTTTCTTCTCGATCGAAGAGGGCAGCGCGCCTTGGCAGGTCTGGAAATGGCCAAGTGCGGCACGTTGGGATCGCTGGTTCACTGGTCTTTGAGTATTTGCTACCGATTCCGATCGATGACCTTGACATTGGAATCCGGCCAAGGGGCAAAGCTCAGGCGTAAATTGTTAGTGAGAGCTAACGCTTTTCATTGACCCTGCGGCAAAAGCTGTTACAAAAGCGCAACCTCTGAACAGCATTTGTGCCGCGCGGACAATCTGCGCGGCATTGTTGTTTGCGACAGACTGCTGCACACTAACCGGCGACCAAAAACGCTGACAGAAACTGGAAACTCCCATGCGAAAGAAAGATGTCGGACCGCTCGAAGAGCTACTCGGCTACCAATTTCGTGACAAGAACCATCTGGAGAAGGCGCTGAGCCATACCAGCCTCGTTGCCTCGCCCAAGCTACAGGTGGAAGAAACCTACCAACGTCACGAGTTTCTCGGTGATCGAGTTCTGGCGGTAACGATCGCAGACATGCTGTTGCATGCCTTTCCCAAGGCAGATGAAGGAGAACTGGCGCGTCGTTTCAATGGCCTGGTGCGCAACGAAACCTGCGCAGACATTGCCAGAGAAATCGGCATTGGCCCATTCATCCGCCTCGGCGAGGGAGAAGCGCAGGCTGGAGGTCGCAAAAAGGACGCCATTCTTGGCGACGTCTGCGAAGCCATCATTGGAGCCATCTTTCTGGATGGCGGCTTCGATCCGGCGCGTGATTTCGTCACCCGATACTGGGAAAAGCGCATGCTGGAATGGAGCGGCCCGCTGCGCGATGCCAAAACCACCTTGCAGGAGTGGGTGCAGGGCAAAAAACTGCCGCCTCCCACCTACAAGATGGTTGAACGCACCGGTCCTGATCATGCCCCTGAATTCACCCTGCGGGTGGATGTGCCGGGTATGAAAAGCGCCACCGGCAAAGGCTCCTCCAAACGAATAGCCGAGCAGGATGCTGCTCGCACCATTCTAATTCGAGAAGGACAGTGGGATACGGATCAAGGTTGATCCATCCCGATTACCTCAACAAAGGACATCCATGTCAGATACATCCTCTCAACTGCCAAACGCCCCAATGTCTGGCGATCTGCCCGAAATGAATACCCAATGCGGCTATGTCGCGCTGATCGGCGCCCCGAACGCGGGCAAGTCGACCTTGGTCAACAAGATTGTTGGCTCCAAGGTTTCGATTGTCACCCACAAGGTGCAAACGACCCGGTCGCTGATCCGCGGCATCGCGCTAAAGGACGAAAAGCAGGTCATTTTTGTCGACACGCCGGGTATTTTTGCACCGAAACGCCGCCTTGAGACCGCGATGGTCAACACCGCATGGGGTGGCGCCAAGGATGCAGACTGCATCGGTTTGATCGTCGACGCCCGCAAGGGTGTCACCGAGCAGATTGAAAAGATCCTCGAACGCCTCGAAGATATCAAGCTGCCTCGCGTGCTGATCCTCAACAAGATCGATTTGGTCAAACGCGACAGCCTGCTCGCGCTGGCGCAAAAGATCAATGATGCCGTGCCCTTCGATGAAACCTTCATGGTTTCGGCGCTGAATGGCGATCACACCGATGATCTGCTCGACTATTTCGCCGAGCAAATGCCAAAAGGCCCGTGGCTCTATCCCGAAGACATGATTTCGGATTTGCCAATGCGTCAGCTGGCCTCTGAAATTACGCGCGAAAAGGTCTTCCTGCGCCTCCATCAGGAACTGCCATATTCTTCCACCGTCGAGACGGAAAAATGGGAGCAAAAGGACGATGGATCGGTCCGCATCGAACAGGTCATCTATGTCGAGCGCGGCAATCAGAAAATGATCGTGCTGGGCAAGGGTGGCAAGTCGATCAAGGCCATCTCCATGGCCGCCCGCGAAGAGCTTCAGGAACTGTTGGAAACCAAGGTTCACCTGTTCCTCTTCGTCAAGGTCCGCGAACGCTGGGTCGATGACCCGGAACGCTACCGCGAAATGGGCATCGATTTCCCAGTATAGCGTTTGGCAACGCCAAACGCGCACCGTGGTGCCACAAACACTAGACTATCAGCGGCAGGTGTTTCGCAGAAACACCGAGAGCCTTCGCCAAACGCGCACCGTGGTGCCCCAGACACTGTGCTATCAGCGACAGATGTTTTCGCAGAAACACCGAAAGCTAGGCACAAACACGCAGTGCTGAAATAGAGAATTGCCAAACCCTGCCCAGCGTCTAAGCTGAGGCAGGGTTTTTCATTTACCCATTTGGATGCAAAAGATGAAGGAGGGAGCAATGGCCCGTTTGGTATCAACTTACTTGCAACGCATGCTCGTTATCTGTTTTGCAACATTCTGGATGCTCGCAATTGCCACGGCGCAACAATCTGATCCGGCCCCTGACCCAAGCCACGGCACGCCCGCCCTTGAGGCGGAATTCATGACTGACGGTTTGGCAACTGAAATTCAGGGTCGGTTGCTGGCTCTCGGTTTTGATCCCAAGGGGATTGATGGCAAACTGGGGGCAGGGTCTCGCGCAGCCATCACGGCTTGGCAGAAACAGAGGGAGCTGGCCCAGACCGGTTATCTCACTTTCTTTCAGCTTGAGTTGCTGAAATATTTCAGTCACAAGCCTTTCAAGGCTCTGCTGAATAGCAACCCTGATCTCGCGGACAAAATGCCCCGCATGACCTTTTTCGATCTTGATGTCGAGCCGGAAATTCCGATGACCGTTCAGGATCGCAAAGCCTTCAGGGAAAATGATTGAAGCGGCCGATTGGTTTGGAAAGCCGCTTTGAAACGGTCTGATCTCTCTTCCCTTTTGCCTCAAATCAGCCCAAAGTCGCCTGATGGAATGGAGTGATGAGGCAATCATTTTGGGAACGCGCAGGCATGGTGAGACCTCGGTTTTGCTGGAAGTGATGACGTGCACTCACGGTCGGCATCTGGGGCTGGTACGTGGCGGCCGTTCCAAGCGCCTGCAGCCTGTGCTTCAGCCGGGCAACAGCCTCTCGGTTACATGGCGCGCCCGGTTGGAAAGTCATGTCGGCCAATTCTCGATTGAACTGACCACCTCACGCGCAGCCGCCCTGATGGCCAGACCGATGGGCACCTATGGCATCCAGTTTATTGCCGATCTCACCCGCCTGCTGCCAGAGCGTGACCCGCATCCCTATCTCTTTCAGGCACTTGAGGTGATCGTTGATGAGTTCAGGGAAGGCGACGTGGCGGGCGAATTGATGGTCCGCTTCGAGCTGGCCTTGCTAAGCGAGCTTGGCTATGGTCTGTCCCTCGATGCATGTGCTGCGACCGGGGGGCGGGAGGATCTCATCTATGTCTCGCCCAAGTCGGGCAGGGCGGTTAGCCGGGAGGCAGGAGCCCCCTATCACGACCGTATGCTGCCCTTGCCGGCATTTTTGCGCGGGGAGGCCGCATCCAACCGCCTTGCCTTTGAGGAAATTGCTCAAGGCTTCCAGTTGAGCGGCTTCTTTTTAGAAAAGCACATATACGGTCCGGCAGAGAAAAGCGCACCCGGTTTGCGCTCCAGTTTTATCGACGCGCTGCGCCGCGATCTCACCTTGGAAGACTAACAGCTTCCTGCGGCGCAGAGATTGCACGAATCGCGCTGATTCTATAGGTATCACCTCATGGGAAACGAAATCATACAGTCCGGCGAGCTGGAAACGATCAACCTGCGCGAAGCGCTTGAAGAGCGGTATCTGGCCTATGCCTTGTCAACGATCACGCAGCGTGCCTTGCCTGATGTGCGAGACGGGTTGAAACCTGTGCATCGGCGCATTCTCTATGCCATGCGCCAGCTGAAAATGGACCCCTCTGCGAGCTTCAAGAAATCAGCCCGCGTGGTCGGTGACGTGATCGGTAAATACCACCCCCACGGTGATCAGGCCGTCTATGACGCGCTCGTTCGTCTGGCACAGGACTTCGCCTCGCGCTACCCGATGGTGGATGGTCAGGGCAACTTCGGCAACATCGATGGCGACAGTGCTGCTGCGATGCGTTACACCGAAACCCGAATGACTGAGGTTGCGCGTCTGATGCTTGAAGGCATCGATGAGGACGCCGTCGATTTTCGCGAAACCTATGATGGCGAGGACAAGGAACCGATTGTCCTGCCTGCCAACTTCCCCAATCTGTTGGCCAATGGCTCCAACGGCATTGCCGTCGGCATGGCAACCGCTATCCCGCCCCACAATGCCTCGGAATTGTGTGAAGCTGCGCTTCACATGATCAAATATCCCAATTGCACCGACGACAAGCTGCTCGAACTGCTGCCCGGTCCCGATTTCCCAACGGGGGGCGTGCTGGTGGAACCCAAGGAGCAGATCCTTGAGGCCTACCGCACCGGTCGTGGCGGTTTCCGTGTCCGTGCCAAGTGGGAGAAGGAAGAGCTGCCCCGTGGCGCCTATCAGATTGTTGTCACGGAAATTCCCTATCAGGTGCAAAAGTCCCGCCTGATCGAGCGGATCGCCGATTTAATCCAGAATCGCAGGTTGCCGCTTCTGGTCGATGTGCGCGATGAATCTGCGGAAGACATCCGCGTCGTGCTCGAGCCGAAGAACCGCACCGTGGATCCGGATCTTTTGATGGAGGCTTTGTTCAAGCTCACCGATCTGGAAAGCCGAATCCAGCTCAACATGAATGTGCTCAATGATGCCGGTGTGCCGCGCGTCCTGAGCTTGCGGGATGTTCTGCGCCAATGGCTGGACCATCGCCGGGTGGTTTTGCAGCGGCGCTCCAGTTATCGCTTGAACAAGATTGAGCATCGGCTCGAAGTGCTCGACGGCTATTTGATCGCCTATCTCAATCTCGACGAAGTCATCCGCATCATCCGCTTTGAGGATGAGCCGAAGGCCGAGTTGATGAAGACCTTCAACCTCACCGAAGTGCAGGCTGATGCGATCCTCAACATGCGCCTGCGCTCCTTGCGCAAGCTTGAGGAAATAGAAATCCGCACCGAGCATGACACGCTCAGCAAGGAACGTGCAGCGCTGATCGAGATGCTCGGGTCCGAAGAATTGCAATGGAAGCGGATCGCCCAGCAAATCCGTGAGGTCTACAAGATCTTTGGTCCCGACACCGAGCTTGGTCGCCGTCGCACCAGCTTTGGTGAGGCCGCAGAGCGTGATATCGAGGATATCAATCTCGCCATGGTCGAGCGTGAGCCGGTCACCGTGGTTCTGTCGGAAAAAGGCTGGATCCGGGCCCTGCGTGGCCATATTGCCGATTATGCGAGCCTCAACTTCAAGGATGGCGACAAGCTGAAATTTGCCGTGCATGCGGAGACCACAGACAAGGTGCTGATCATGGCGACCGACGGGCGCTTCTACACCTTGCAGGCGGACAAGTTGCCCGGTGGTCGTGGCCATGGGGAACCGATCCGCGTGATGGTGGACATGGAGCCGGGCATTGATGTGGTGCATCTCTTTGTCCATAAGCCAACGCGCAAATTGCTGTTGGCGGCGACTGACGGTCGTGGCTTTGTCACCAGCGAGGACGCTCTGATCGCCAACACCAGAAAAGGCAAGCAGGTGCTCAATGTCACTGCACCGGGTGAAGCCAAGATCTGCGTTGAAGCGGTTGGTGACCATGTGGCGGTCATCGGTCAAAACCGCAAGCTTCTGGTCTTCCCGATCGAGCAATTGCCAGAGATGAACCGCGGTCGTGGCGTCATGCTCCAGCGCTACAAGGATGGCGGCATCTCTGATGTCAAAGTTTTTGTTGGCGAGGAAGGGCTGAGCTGGAACGACAGCTCCGGACGTACCTTCCAGCGCTCGCTAGATGATCTGGCAGAATGGCGCGGTGATCGGGCCCAAGCCGGACGGATGCCGCCAAATGGCTTCCCGCGCAGCAACAAGTTCAGCAACTAGAACCGATCTGCTGTTCGAAATCAAAAGCCGTCTTGAAACCGTAAGGGTTGCAAGGCGGCTTTATTGTATCGGGACATAGAGATCAGTCAAAATCGGCCAATGATCGCCAATTTCTGTCGCAACGCGCACAACCGGACCAGTCGAAAGCGGGGCGCTGACCATAATATGGTCCAGACTGAGAAAGGCAGGAAGCTGCAAAAATCCCTTGAGCCGCGAATTGGGTGAGGGGAAAGTTGGCACGAAGTGACTCTGTCGGCTCATCCCGGCATTGGCTGCCAGCCGATCAATGCCGAAGGCCCAGCCAGTGGAATTGAAGTCCCCGCTTAGCACTTGCTGCGGATAGCGCTTGCGCTCGCGCTTGATGATCGCGGCGATTTCCTCCATTTGCCGCCGCTGCTGGGCGACAGGCAACGGCCAGGCCAGATGGACATTATAGATGCGAATTGGTGCGGAGCCTTTAACGCGCACCGTCGCGGCCAACATCTTGCCATGCATCGGATTGCGGGTGACCTCCGGTCCAAGATCGAACCGCTTGATTTCATCCATCGGATGCTTGGACAGGATCGCCAGCGTACAGCGCCGCCAATAGCCGCAGCGTGCCTGATAGGGATAGTCGCGCTTGAGGTCCGGCTGGCGGCGAAACCGCTTGGGCGCATATTCCTGCAGCGTCGCAATGTCCGGGTCGTAGCGGCGCACGGTTTCAGCAAGGCCAATGCCATCCCATGTGCCAAGATAGATGTTGAAGCTGAGATATTTGAGCACCCGTTTGTTGCTCGCCGCCAGCGCTTCAGGGCTTTGCTCCGCTCCCATCAGCCGCTTGACGGCTTCCGTGCCAATCAAGCCACTTGATGCCAGCAATGCGGCAAGAATAATGACCTGCGCAGGGCGCTTGAGACGCGGCAGACGATACGGCCAGACGAAAGTCATCGCAAAGGCGAGGGAGCCGCTCAGGAACAATGGCAGCTGGAAGTGGTTGATCAGGTCGAGGGCAGGCACATAAGCCCCCAAAAGACCGGACAGGGTCAGCAGAGCTGCAAGAACAAGCCCTGCAAAAATCAGACAGTCAAGCAGGGCGCGGAAGCGGGAAATCATCAATGAAAAGGGCCTTGTGGTAAGTCACGCGCAGAGCGCATATCGCAACGGCCCATGCGAGCCTTCAGGAAAGCAAGAAAGGCTTATCATGGCCAAAGTGAGATGCCAAAGCGCTAATCGCCTCAATCCAGAATTTCCCAGCCATCATTGCCCAGAAATTCGAGCGGTTTGAAACGGGTCTTGTAGGCCATCTTCTGCGAATTCTTGACCCAGTATCCCAGATAGACATGACTGAGACCCTCTGCCATTGCTCGGCGTATATGGTCGAGAATGAAGAAGGTGCCAAGGCTGCGATGGTCGAGATCCGGCCGGAAGAAGCTATAGACCATCGAGGTGGCATCATTGAGCCGGTCGGTGAGGGCCACACCGATCAGATCGCCTTTGGAGGTCCCTGTGATGCCGCTGTCAGCATCGCGTAGCCGATACTCGATCAGGAACGTATCGATATGGGTTTCTTCCACCATCGCCGCATAATCCTGCATGGCCATTTCCACCATGCCGCCATCCCCGTGGCGTGACTGGAGATAGCGCTGGAACAGGGCATATTGCTCAGACGTTGCTTCAGCCGGCTTGATAATCCCGATCAGGTCTGCATTGCGCTTGAGGACGCGGGTCTGATTGCGGGAAAAGCGAAACTGCGGCACCACCACACGCACAGACAGGCACGCCTGACATCCCTCACAGGCCGGGCGATAGGCAATGGTTTGACTGCGCCGAAAACCGCCAACGCTCAAGAGGTCATTGAGATGCGGCGCATCCTGTCCCACCAGATAGGTAAATATCTTGCGTTCATGCTCGCCCTCAAGATAAGGGCAGGCTTGTGGGGCGGTCAGATAAAACTGTGGCTGGTCAATCAGATGCCGTGTCATGGATGTCTTTCGGAAACATGGTCGAACACTATCAAACCACGTTTGCCCGAACTTGAAAAGTCCTTACGGACTAAGGCTTTTTGGTCATTGAAATCCGTAATACCACGGTGCAATGACGCTAAAACTGAGCCAGATGATCAACATCAGGGGGACGCCACCTATCAAGAAGTCGGCGAAGCGATAGTGACCCGGACCCATGACAAGCAGGTTGGTCTGGTAGCCGATCGGTGTGGCAAAGGAGCAGTTGGCTGCAAAGATCACGCAAACAATGAACGGCTCGACCGGCAAGCCGGTCTGATTGGCAATGGCAATCGCAATCGGTGCAAACAGCACGGCGGTTGCATTGTTTGACAAGATATTCGTCAAAACCGCAATCAGCAGGAACAGACCGGACAAAAGCACCGGTGCAGGTTGACCCTTCATCGCGTCAACAACGGCATTGGCCACATATTGCGCTCCGCCTGTTTCCTGCAGCGCCATGGCGCTTGCCAATGAAGCCCCAACCAGCATGAAGATGCGACTGTCGAGGGCACGCACCGCCTGTCGCAGATTGAGGCATTTGCCGATGATCATCAGAAACGCGCCGCCAAGGGCTGCTGTCGCAATGGGCATCAGACCACTGGACGCGACAAGGGCTGTCAGCACGAAGATCATCAAGGCACGATGCGCATAGCGACGCTGCGGCACTTCAGTGGTCGACAACTCGATCAGCAGCAAGTCCTTGTTGAGCCGCAGGGCTTCCACATCATCGCGTGGACCGCCAACCAGCAGCACATCGCCTGCTTCGAGACGCATGTCACTCATTGCCATGCGCGGCATGCGCGAGCGTCGCTGAACACCCATGGCAATACAATTGGTTTTTGACCGCATCCCGGACTGCTCAATCGTCTGACCGGTCATGCGAGAGGCCGGGGGAACAATGACTTCAGCAAGAGTGAAGTCGGATTTGTAGGCCTGATTGCCGCTATCCTCTTCTGCCCCTTCGGTCGCCACATTATGTCCGCCCTTCAGCGCGCTGGTCAGAGCCTGTCGCGTGGCGGCCACCACCACCGTGTCTCCGACCTGTAGGGTCACATTGTCAAAGGGAGGCAAATATGGTGTCTCACCGCGCTGGACGAGGCGAACCGTCATGTCTTTGAGGGCCGGGAACATGCCTGCCACCGCCTTGTGACCGACCAGTCGGTCTCCGTGCGAAATGGGAATCTGGGCGATGAATTGTTTGCCGGTGGTCTGGCTCATCTGATCGGTCATTGTCTCGCGCCTTTTCAGAATGCGCGGCAGAATCATCATGGCATAAAAGGCACCGGGGCTGGTAACCAGCAGGCCGACAATGGTGAAGTCGAAAAATTGCAGATCAAGGGCGCCGCTCTTGCGGGCGGCTTCGGCGACCAGGAGGTTGGTCGAGGAGCCGATGATTGTGGTCATACCGCCAAGAATGGAGACGAATGACAAGGGCATCAGAACTTTTGAGGCGGACAGGCGCAGGTTGGACGCAACCACGGTCATGATCGGCAGAAACATTACCACAACGGGCGTGTTGTTGATGAAAGCGCTGATGAAGGACACCGCCACATAGACACCGATGAAGGCCATGAAGCGATATTTTTTCGCCATCTTGGTGATCATTTGTGCCGGGACATCCAGTGCATCGGTCTGAAACAGGGCCTGACCGATGATCAGCAAGGCGAGCACCGTCATCAGCGCCGGATTGGCAAAGCCAGACAGCAACTCTTCCAGCGTGACCAGACTCTCCGCGCCATCGGCCGTTGGCAGGCCAACAAAGATCAGCATCAGGGCCAACAGGGAGCCAAGCGCCGTGATCTCGATTGCGATTTCCTCCAGACTGTAGGAGACAATCGTGACGGCGATGACCGCGAAGGTCAGCCACATCTGTATTTCGACAGTGAGGTGAAACAAGCGGCATATCCTTGGGGTCATTGAAAAGGCAATTCAACATAGTCCAGCCAACCGGCCCCGCCAAGGCAAAAATATGGTCAGGGGATGGTCAGTCCGTAACCTTGATGGATAGAGTATGCCTTGCTCTGGTTCAAGAGACAAAGAAGCCAACATGTTGGAAAGGCAAGTCAATTCCCGCTTTCCGGCCTCAAAAAACAAATGCCCGCATCTGGGCGGGCACTTTGTTTCACTCAAGGGTTGGCTGAGGTCTATTGGTCGACCTTGTGCTCCAGATCCCAAAGCGCGTCTCTGTCCATGACCATGGTGCCGAGAATCATGTCATGCAACAGCTGGCTGCGGCGAGAGAAAAGCCCCACCAGAATGATGAAGGGGGTCAGGATCGTGTTGCCCACCCAAAACAGAATTGCATGCATCATCGCCAACAGGCCATAAGGCTTGGCCCCGTACCACAGGCGCATCTCCAGCCCCATTAAGCGCATGCCTGGCGTCGCGGCCTTATGGCCCCCAAGGGTCAGCGCGGTGTAGGGAAGGGCAACCAAGGGAAACAGGATCGCATAGAGCGCCCAGCCAAGGCTGAAGGTCAATATGCCTATCACAAAGATAACGACAGACATCACGGCCATTAACGCAATGATCATCACAGCATCAAAAAGAAAGGCCAGAAAGCGCCGCGACAAAACACCGTCAAACAGCGCAGGATGGGACTGCGGGTTAAAGGCATTGGTCCTGCCGGACATGTCGCCATGAGCCGTTTCGGCTTGGTTCATTTGGAAAACAATCCTTTCAAATGCGGTTGGTTCGTCAACACCGATGAAACGGATGGTTTCATGGTCGACATACTAGACATTTGTATGCGGGAGACGATTGTCAAGGAAAGAGCGGGAAAATCTGCGCGTTGGAAGGTTTTACGTCGGATCGCAGCATTTCCAAAAAAATTGGCGCTTCGAAAGTTTCGAAGCGCCAGTCTTGCAAAGCTGGTTTTCTTATTTTGGCCTTTCAGCCATCAGACCTGGTCGGGAGGAAAACCAAGCCTGAACTCTTCACCTTCGCGGAACGATGACACCGTGTTCAGGAGGACTGTGTGTCATGCTAGTAGATTCGCACGAAAATGGAAATAAGTAGTTAATTGCTTATAACAAGGACTGTGAGCATCAAAATCAGCGGGCCTCTGTGGAAAAGGCCCGGCATGGAAGCGCTTCGGCTCGCTCATTCCTGAGGGGCGTTCAAATGCTCCACTTCATGGCCTTTGGCCTCAATGCCACGGATGATCTCCCGCGCATGTTCGGCGTCCCGGGTTTCAATCGTAATATCGATTGATGCTCCCTTGACCGGGACGTTGAGGAATGTCCGGTGATGGTCAACTTCCAGAACATTGCCGCCCAGATCACCAATGACCGTGGAGATTTCACCCAAAATACCCGGACGGTCGGGAATGGTGATCCTGAGCCCAACAATCTGCTGCTTGCGCCCCAGCTGCCGCACGATGATCGAGGACAAAAGCCGCGGATCGATATTGCCACCGCACAGCACAAGGCCAACCCGCTTGCCTTTGAAGCGCTCAGGCTTGGCGATTACGGCTGCCAGACCAGCAGCACCAGCGCCTTCCGCCATGGTTTTCAGATGGGTCGCATAGGCATTGATCGCCTGTTCGATCTGGCCTTCGGTCACCAGAATGATGTCTGACACCAGATCCGACGCGATCAAGGCGGGCAGCCGTCCAGCTTTTTTTACCGCGATTCCTTCGGCCAGAGACTGGCCACCGCAGGGCAGTTCCAGATTGTTAAGCTCGTTAAACATGGTCGGATAAAGCTCGGTCTCCACACCGATGATCTCGATATCCGCATTGATTGCCTTGGCAGCGGTCGCCATGCCGGAAATCAGCCCGCCGCCACCAATCGGTACAACGAGACAGTCAAGGTTTGGCACATCGGCCAGCATCTCGAGCGCCACCGTGCCCTGACCGGCGATCACATAAGGGTCGTCATAGGGGTGAACAAAGGTCGCGCCACTCTCCTCGGCCATCCGCATCGCCGCAATCCCGGCCTCTGCAACGGTTTCGCCCTCCAGAATGACCGTGGCCCCATAAGCCTTGGTTGCCGCCACCTTCACGAAGGGGGTGAATTCAGGCATCACGATGGTCGAGGGAATGCCAAGACGCGTCGCATGAAGCGCCACGGCCTGCGCATGGTTGCCCGCAGACATGGCAATCACGCCAGCATCCTTTTGTTCCTGAGTCAGCGACAGCAGCTTGTTCAGCGCCCCGCGTTCCTTGAAGGCATTGGTGATCTGCATATTGTCATATTTGACGAAAATCTCGGCCCCGAAAATCTGTGATAGAATCTGCGCAGGCAGCGTTGGCGTGCGAAGCACGGAAGTTGCGATGCTCTCGGCAGCTTTTTCGATATCAGACAGGCTTGGACGCAAATCAGACAGGGACTGAGACATGGATTTCTTTTCTATCTGGGTTGGAATGATCCGCCGACAATGCCCTATTGCTCCCCCACTTTCAAATGCTCTGAGCACTTACGGGGCGAAGACTGGCCATTCGTCGGGGATGTCTGCATGTTGTGGGTGGGCAATGGGCGCAAAAAGATCCCCCAAACAACCGCTTCGTGCTTGAGGTGCGATCATCAAAGCTGTATCAGCAATAGCTAGCCAAAATGATACATGCCCTCTATGGGGAGAGATTTTATGACTGACATGCGCTTTGAAAGTTTGACCAGCAACGATCTGGATGCGGCCTTGCCGGATCTGACCGAGATTCTCCATGCCTGTGTCAACAAAGGCGCAAGTGTCAGCTTTATCGAACCTTTTGGCCCCGAGGATGCCCGCGCCTTCTGGCATGACAAGGTCTTCCCGTCAGTGCGTGATGGAGGAACCTTGTTGATGATCGCCCGGAGCGAAGACAAGATCGTCGGCACGGTTCAACTGCAAATCGCCATGCCCCCCAATCAGGCCCATCGTTGTGAGGTTGCCAAGTTGCTGGTCCATCCGGACTTTCGCAAACGCGGCATCGCCACCTTGCTGATGGAAATGCTCGAAAGCGAAGCCCGCACATTGCGAAAAAGCCTGATCACTCTGGATACAAGATCAGGCGATCAGGCCGAGCCGCTCTATATCATGCTCAATTACAAGATTGCTGGCCGGATCCCGAACTTTGCCCGAGCAACGGATTCAGACCGTCTGGATTCGACTACCTACATGTATAAAATTTTGGCCTAAGACACAGAATTCAAACGCTATTTGGCCAGGGCCTCGGCCACTTGTGGCGCGAAGTAGGTGAGAATGCCATCGGCGCCAGCGCGTTTGAAGGCCAGAAGGCTTTCCCACATGGCGCGGTCCTGATCGAGCCAGCCATTTTGGCCAGCAGCACAGATCATCGCATATTCGCCCGACACCTGATAGGCAAAGGTCGGCAGGGAAAAGGCTGACTTGAGCCGATGGACAATGTCCAGATAAGGCATGCCCGGCTTGACCATGATCATGTCAGCGCCTTCCTGGATGTCGAGCTCAGCTTCCATCATGGCTTCGCTGCCATTGGATGGATCCATCTGATAGGTTTTCTTATCGCCCTTCAGTGTTGCATTGGCACCAACCGCCTCGCGGAACGGGCCATAGAAAGCGGACGCATATTTGGCCGTGTAGGCCATGATCTGTACGTCTTGATAATGGTTAGCATCGAGGCTTTCGCGGATCGCACCGATCCGGCCATCCATCATGTCTGATGGGCCGATAATGTCAGAGCCTGCATCTGCCTGCACCAATGCCTGCTCGCACAATTGCTGTACGGTCGCATCATTGACGATCACACCGTCTTGCAAAAGGCCGTCATGGCCATGGCTGGTATAGGGATCGAGCGCAATGTCGGTCATCAGACCGATTTCGGGCACCTCTTTCTTGATTGCCCTGAGCGCACGGCAGGTGAGGTTGTTTTCATTGAGGGCTTCAGAGCCGGTGTCATCGCGCAAATCCGGGTCGGTATAGGGGAACAGCGCCAAGACTGGAATGCCAAGCTTGGCAGCCCGCTCTGCTGCCCTTACTGCATTGTCAACCGAAAGCCGTTCGACGCCCGGCATCGATGTGACGGACTGACGGACATTGTCTCCATCCACCACGAAGATCGGCCAGATCAGATCATTCACCGTCAAGGCATTTTCCTGGACCAACCGACGCGACCAGTCGCTCTTTCGGTTGCGTCGCATCCGGCGCCCGCCGGTGATTGCGCTGACATCGATATGCGGTGCGGATGCATTGTCCACATTGCTCTTGCTGGATCTGCTCATGATGGTCGGTCCCGTTGATCAGTCTTTTCTCAAATCAACCTTGGTCTAGGTCTCAGGTGACCATGCCGGTTGTTGTTGTCATGCTTATCATATTTCCGCCAGCAGAAAACTGACCAATTGGTAATGCATATTGATGGACATTTACGTAAACGATATTAGAGGGGACATTTTGATATATATTACATCTAGTAAGAAGGTTTATGGTTGGCCGGAATTTGCGAAATTGCGTTGACCTGTTGGACCATCTGTGACAGAGCATAAGGAACAATACGTGGTCCGATAGGGACCGGGGAGGAACGCAATGGACTTTGCACTGTCAGAAGAGCAACTCGCATTTCAGCAAATGGCGTCGGATTTCGCGCAAAACGAGCTCGAACCCCATGCGGCCGAATGGGATGAAAAATCCATCTTTCCGGTCGACAAGTTGCGCGAGGCGGCTGCCTTGGGCTTTGGTGGCATTTATGTGCGCGATGATGTCGGCGGCTCAGGGCTCAGTCGTCTGGATGCGGCGATCATCTTTGAGGAATTGTCAAAGGGCTGCACCTCGACAGCGGCCTATATCTCCATTCACAATATGACTGCCTGGATGATCGACACCTATGGCAATGAAGCCCAGCGCCAGCGCTGGCTGCCTTCCATGTGTAGTATGGATCTCTTCGGGGCCTACTGTCTGACCGAGCCAAATTCCGGCTCCGACGCTGCGTCCTTGCGCACAAGGGCTGAAAAAGACGGCGACCATTATGTGCTCAATGGCTCAAAGGCCTTCATCTCCGGTGGTGGCGCGGCAGATATCTATCTGGTGATGGTGCGCACCGGTGAAGAGGGACCAAAGGGCATCAGTTGCATTGCGGTCGAAAAAGACACACCCGGCCTGTCCTTCGGTGCGCAGGAACAAAAGCTCGGCTGGAAGAGCCAGCCAACCGCAGAAGTCATTTTCGAGAATTGCCGCGTGCCCGTCGACAATCTGATTGGCGCAGAAGGGCAGGGCTTTTCCATCGCCATGTCCGGGCTTGATGGCGGTCGCCTCAATATTGGCGCTTGCTCGCTGGGCGGGGCCCAATTCTGCCTCGATCGTGCCATCACCTACATGAAAGAGCGCAAGCAGTTTGGCCGCCCGATTGCCGATTTTCAGGCCCTGCAATTCCGCATTGCCGATATGGCAACCGAGCTGGAAAGCGCCCGCTTGATGCTGCATCGCGCGGCTGTTTCCGTTGACGCCAAAAAACCAGAGGCCACCAAACAGGCTGCCATGGCCAAGCGTCTGGCAACCGACATCGGCTTCAACGTTGTCAATCAGGCGCTTCAGCTGCATGGGGGCTATGGCTATTTGCGTGACTATCCGATCGAGCGTTTCTTCCGTGACGTCCGGGTCCATCAGATCCTCGAAGGGACCAACGAGGTCATGCGCCTAATCATTTCCCGCGACTTGCTGAAAGACTGACAAGTTGATAGGCCAAGAGGGGCGTGTTTGCGGACGCGCTCTTTTCTCCTCTCTCTCTTCATCATGATCTGGAGGCCATCGGGCAATGAATGATATTCTGTTTGAGCAACGCGGTGTTGTCGGACTTGTAACCCTCAACCGCGTTAAAGCGCTCAACGCACTTTCCCATGACATGATTGTCCAGCTGACAGACCAGCTTGATGCCTGGCGCGAGAATGACAGCATCAAGGCTGTCATCGTGACCTCTGCCAGCGAAAAAGCCTTTTGCGCAGGTGGCGACATTCGTCATATGTGGGAGCGTAAAGGCAATCCGCCCTTCGAGTTTTTCTATGCGGAATACCGCCTCAATCAGAAAATCTTCCGCTACCCCAAGCCCTATCTGTCGCTGATCGATGGCATCGTCATGGGCGGTGGCGTCGGCATTTCGCTCCATGGCCAATATCGTGTTGCGGGCGGAGGCATTCGCTTTGCCATGCCAGAGGTTGGGATCGGCTTCTTCCCCGATGTTGGCGGTTCTTATCTGTTGCCCCGCATGAAAGGCAAGTCCGGCACCTATTGCGCCATGTCTGGCGCGCGCCTGAAACAGGGAGCCTGTCTTGATCTCGGTCTGGTCACCCATGCGGTGACAGCGTCAAAGCATGCTTCCATCATCGAGCGTGTTGCAGCGGGTGAGGCTGTTGATGCGGTGCTGGCTGATCTGGCTGAAAGTGTGTCATCGGAATTGTCCGATGCCGAGATGACCACCATCAACACGGCCTTTGCCGCCGCCAACGTGTCCGACATCGTTGCCGCGCTTGAAGACGATCCATCCGAATTCGCCCAGACGACACTGAAAGTGATCCGCTCCAAGTCCCCAACGTCCGTGCATGTCGCCTTTGAGCAGGTGATGCGCGGTGCAAAGCTCGATTTTGAAGATTGCATGCGGTTGGAATATCGCATTGTTCATCGCATACTTCAGGATGAGGATTTTTATGAGGGTGTCCGTGCGACGATTGTTGACAAAGATGGGGCGCCGAAGTGGAATCCGGCAGACCTTGAATCGGTCAATCCATCCCTCATCGCGGCCCATTTCGAACCTCTCGATGGTCCGGAGCTTGAATTCGAGACACAATGACACTGAAACTGACAGACCCGGCACCCAAAATCTGGGGCGAACAGCTACCCTTCTGGTTCAGCGCGATTGCACGCATTGCCAGCCTGTTCTTGATGGCAACTGGCATACTCTACTGGGTGGATATGTTGGGGATCCTAGGTGAGAGTGGGCTGGTTCGTGGGCCGTGGCAGGAGGCCGGGGCGCGGGTGCTGCTCGCCTGTTCGTTCCTGATCGCCTCGGTTGGCGTTTGGCAGCTGACTTTCTGGGGCGTGGTCATGTGGGTGCTCAGCACCACCGCACAGACTGCCTCGATCGTGATGATTGATAAATTCATGCCCTATCAGGCGATCATCTCGATCAGCCACTTCACCGCTTTGTTGATGCTGGCGGCGGCTTGTGGCTGGATCTACTTCAAGGCGTTAAGACCACAAGAAGAGGCCTGAAACAAAGGTGGGCCGGACCTGATATCCGGCCCGCAACACCACATAAGATATTGCTGGGGGAGGAAACCATGGCGAATATTGCATTCATCGGTCTGGGAAATATGGGTGGGCCGATGGCGGCCAATCTGTTGGCTGCCGGTCATCAGCTTTGCGGTTATGACCTGAGCGAGGAGGCGCTTGCCAAGCTGAAGGAGCAAGGCGGCACCGCTGCCGTCTCCGTCGCTGAAGCTGTAAAAGACGCAGATGTGGTTGTGACCATGCTGCCTGCCGGCAAACATGTGCGCACCGTCTATTCTGGTGAACATGGCATCTTGTCGACCGTTAAGTCCGGCGCGACCCTGATCGATAGCTCGACGATTGATGTCGAATCCGCCCGCGTTGTGGCTGAGGCCGCTGCCAAGGCTGGCATGAAAATGGTCGATGCCCCGGTTTCCGGCGGGGTAGGGGGAGCCACGGCCGGCACTCTGACCTTCATGGTCGGCGGACCTGACGAGGCCTTTGAAGCCGCCAAACCGTTTCTCGACATTATGGGCAAGACCATCATCCATGCAGGCGGTGCAGGCAATGGACAGGCAGCCAAAATCTGCAACAACATGATGCTTGGCATTCAGATGATTTCGGTTTGCGAAGCCTTCGCTCTGGCCGAGAAGCTGGGTCTTGATCATCAGAAGCTCTATGACATTTCCTCCACCGCTTCGGGACAATGCTGGTCGCTGACCTCTTATTGTCCAGTGCCCGGACCGGTGGAAACATCGCCAGCCAACCGCGACTATCAGCCCGGCTTTGCCGCAGCCATGATGCTCAAGGATCTCAAGCTGGCGCAGGATGCGTCGGATGCAGTTGCCGCCAACACGCCTTTGGGGGCGCAAGCCAGTGCCCTTTATAATGCCTTCTGTGAAGAGGGGAATGACGGGGTGGACTTCTCAGGCATCATCAAGATGCTGCGCGGTTAATGCCTTCGCGCCAAAGCGACCGCATGGGGATGCAAACGAGACCCCGGCCACGCTTGGTCGGGGTCGGCTTATCCAGTCATCGTGACGCCTCGAAAGCTTTGACTTGGGCGAACTGCGTATTCAGTCTTTTTCTCTAACCACTTATTTACCACAGTTGGAAGTCGGCCCGTTAAAAGGCCGACTTTCTGCGTATTAAGCCTTTGTTTAGGGTGTTGTTTAAGCAGATTTTATTTCGAAATAGCTACGTTTGGTTCAGAAGCGGAAAAACCGCCAAGAAAAAAGTCTAGAAAACGAGGCTCAGACGGATGATTACAGCACAAAAAGCAATGGATGCAGCCGAGCAAGCCGAAGGTGAAGCGGAAGTTAAGCCGCTTTATATGGACGCTCTGCGGTTGGTAGAACGCCTCCATCGCCGGCTCCTTGACGTGATCAAGGATGAATTTGAACGCCGTGGTCGGACTGATGTGAACAGCGTGCAGGCCCTGTTGTTGTTCAATATCGGCGATTCAGAAGTGACGGCAGGCGAATTGCGTTCCCGTGGCTATTATCAAGGCTCAAACGTTTCTTACAATCTCAAGAAACTGGTCGATATGGGCTATGTGAACCACGAGCGCTCCAAGGTTGATCGTCGTTCCGTGCGAATTTCCCTATCTGATAAAGGCGTGGAAGTGCGGGAGATTGTCAGCGAACTGTATGATCGTCATATCAACACGATCGAGCAGTTGGGTGGCGTGTCGTCCGAAGACTTCATGGTCCTGAACAAATCGCTTCAGCGTCTGGAACGCTTCTGGACCGACCAGATTCTTTACCGTCTCTAATTCTGCGGCATGTCCAGCAGAAATCTGGAACGTCGTCACGGCTCGTCATGGCCGTGGGGCTCAAGTTTGCGACACTTGAACACAATTTGACGGCGTTCATGTTCTGACCACATGCACGAACCCTCGCAAGGACACTTGCGGGGGTTTTTTGTGTTATAATGCCCCTTTCATTGACGACAGGGGGAACCAACAGACCCAGTAAACCGTTGCCCTTTCACAACGACGTGAAGGGAAGTGATGCGATTGGCGCGGTTCATCTGTCATTCATCCAGAATTTGCCACATTATGCTGGCACGCGTCAGTGAAGTTGTTGTCGAACGTGGCAGAATCAATAATAGCTTGATCTGCCTGACTGGTCGCCCATCACGGCGGTCATTGATCCGGTCATTCAGGACCACCAGCAGCTTGGCATCACAAGATGACTTTGCAAATCCGATGCTGTGTGGCAAACAGACCGTCTATGGAGTGAGAATTGGTGAAGAAGGCGATGAAGAAGACGAATTATTCCTCAGAGTGCGCAAAGGCATCGGGCGTGAACAGCGCTCGGCGCAGCTTCTTGACCACGAGCGGCTCTATGCTTGCTGGCCTCGCTTCGCTCACAGCCACTCCGGTTTGGGCACAAAGCACCAATCCGATTGATGAAGTGCTCAAGCAGCGACCGGCAGAATGGGGGGATCGTTTCGATACGCCCGGCCAGACCGTCGCTGCGGTACGGACCGCCGAGCCAACTCTTTCAAAAAACACCGCCGACAATATCCAGATGGCAATCCAGACCTATTATGGCATTGTTCAACAGGGTGGCTGGCCTCTGGTGCCCGATGATCAGACCTTGCGCATTGGTGCGCGGTCGCAAACCGTGGCCATTCTGCGTCGTCGCCTGTTGATGTCCGGTGATTTGCAACAGAATGTCGGCATGAGCGATGTGTTTGACTCCTACGTCGATGCCGCCGTGCGCCGCTTCCAGTCCCGTCATGGCTTTTCCCCGGACGGCATTGTTGGCAAGGACACTTTTGCAGCCTTGAATGTGCCGGCAGAGGTGCGCATGCGTCAGTTGGAAACCAATCTCGTGCGCGTGCGCTCCATGTCCGGCTATCTCGGTGAGCGCTATGTAATGGTCAATATCCCAGCCGCCGAGATTGAGACCGTCGAAGGTGGCTATGTCCATTCCCGTCATACCGGCGTCGTTGGCAAGATTGACCGCCAGACCCCTGTTCTGGCTTCCAAGATTCACGAGATCAATTTCAATCCCTACTGGCATGTTCCCAAAAGCATCATCATCAAGGATCTGATTCCGAAGATGCAGAAGGATCCCAGCTATTTGTCCGACAACAAGATCAAGATCCGCGATCTGAGAAACAATGTTGAGCTGGATGCCACGCAAGTGGACTGGACGACCGATGAAGCTCTGAACTATCAGTTCCGTCAAGAGCCGGGCGCCAAGAACTCCATGGGGTCGATCAAGATCAACTTCCATAACAAACATGCGGTCTATCTGCATGACACCCCGTCCAAGACGCTGTTCGGGTCGAGCTATCGTTTCCACTCTTCAGGCTGCGTTCGCGTGCAGAATGTCCGCGAGTTCGTGACATGGGTTCTCAAGGATACCCAGGGCTGGGACCGGCTGGCAATTGATGAAGCGATCCGGGCCGGCGAGCGGGTCGATGTCTCCGTGCGTGGTCGCGTGCCGATCTACATGACATACATCACCGCTTGGTCTACCAACGGCGGCATGATCCATTTCCGCGATGATATCTATAACCGCGATGGTCTGTCCGCCATGGAGCCGACCTTGCAGGCTTCCCAGCCACTGTGATGAGACAACAGGATCGAAGCTGAGGGATCGCCAATGGTTGCGCCAAAACCCGGTGAAATCTACATCGAATTCTTCCAGATCGGACAGCAGGTGAAAGCCGTTGCGGTCGATGCCACCACAGGTGTCGAGGTGACGGTTTTCGGCCCGGCAAGCGTTTCACAGCATGACCTGCAGAATCTGGCCGTCCGAAAGCTGCAAATGCGTTTGCGCCAACTCGGCCATTCCTGAAACCATCTTTTTGGGGAATATTCACTCCTCTGCATCCACTGTCGCTCTAAATCCTTATTGGGTTTGAGAAGCGAGTGTGCTAATCCCAAAATATGACGAGCATGAAGTCGCAAAAAGTGTCCACAGTGATGCCAATATGTGATCATGAAATCATGTTTCATAGAGATATTTGTGACAGACATTGCGAGGCTGTTTGTGCTAGCTAATAGCCTCCATTTTTGTCTTGCGCATCAGACGGAATGCTGAGTCCCTTGTGCTTCCTCGGCACCTTGGACACCAAAAGGCACTCAAAATCGCGAGCAGGTCTGGCATGTGTTGACCGCCATCCTTGCTTCCGCCAATCGAAGGGGTACGTTTCATGTCTGCCAATGATAACAATGCGGGAGTCATTTTCCCGGACTTTTTCTCCCGCGATCTTGCCGCCGGTGATCCGGAAATCGCCAAGGCAATTCAGGACGAGCTTGGTCGTCAGCAGCACGAAATCGAGCTGATCGCGTCTGAGAATATCGTTTCCAAGGCCGTGCTCGAAGCGCAGGGCTCGATCATGACCAACAAATATGCCGAAGGCTATCCGGGCCGTCGCTATTATGGTGGGTGCCAGTTTGTGGACGTGGCCGAAAATCTCGCCATTGAACGGGTCACCAAGCTGTTTGGCTGTGAGTTCGCCAACGTCCAGCCCAATTCTGGTTCGCAGGCCAACCAGGCCGCTTTCATGGCGCTGATCAAGCCGGGCGACACCATTCTGGGCATGAGCCTTGATGCCGGCGGTCACCTGACCCACGGTGCCAAGCCAAACCAGTCTGGTAAATGGTTCAACGCCATTCAGTATGGCGTCCGCAAGCAGGATGGCCGCATCGATTTCGATCAGGTTGAAGAATTGGCCAATGAGCATAAGCCTGCCATGATCATCGCTGGTGGCTCTGCTTACAGCCGCGAATTTGACTTCAAACGCTTCCGCGATATCGCTGATTCCGTTGGCGCTTACCTGATGGTCGATATGGCCCACTTTGCGGGTCTGGTGGCTGCAGGCCTGCATCCGAGCCCATTCCCATATGCTCATATCGCCACCTCCACCACCCACAAGACCCTGCGTGGCCCGCGTGGTGGTTTGGTGCTGACCAACGATGCGGACATCGCCAAAAAGGTCAATTCCGCTGTCTTCCCTGGCCTGCAGGGTGGCCCGCTGATGCATGTCATCGCAGCCAAAGCTGTTGCCTTCGGGGAAGCCTTGACCGACGACTTTAAAGTCTATGCAAAGGCTGTCAAAGACAATGCGCAGGCGCTGGCTGACACCCTCTATGCAGGCGGCGTTGAGCTGGCCTCTGGTGGCACCGACAACCATCTGTTGCTGGTCGATTTGCGTCCAAAAGGCCTGACCGGTAAAGCCGCTGAAGCCGCCCTTGGCCGCGCTTTCATCACCTGCAACAAAAATGGTGTGCCTTTTGATCCGGAAAAGCCGATGATCACTTCTGGCATTCGTCTTGGCACGCCTGCCGGCACCTCGCGTGGGTTTGGCACAGAAGAGTTCAAACTCATCGGTCAATTGATCATCGAAGTGCTTGACGGTCTGGTCGCAAATGGCGAAGAAGGCAATGGAGCCGTGGAATCAGCCGTGAAGGAAAAGGTCATCGTCTTGACCGATCGCTTCCCGATTTACGCGGACCTGTAAGACGAATATGGGCAGGGCCCCTGAGGGGGCCTGCCCTTACAGCAAGGTGAGGCGGAAAGATGAAATGTCCCTATTGCGGATTTGATGATACCCAAGTCAAGGATTCCCGTCCCACCGAAGACAATACCGCCATCCGCCGCCGCCGTGTTTGTGGTGGTTGCGGAGGCCGTTTCACCACGTTTGAGCGCGTTCAGCTCCGTGAATTGTCGGTGATCAAGCGCACTGGTCGCCGTGTCCCATTTGATCGGGACAAATTGATGCGTTCCGTACAGGTCTCCCTGCGCAAACGTCCCGTAGAAGATGAGAAAGTTGAACGCATGGTCTCAGGCATCGTGCGCCAACTCGAAAGCGCGGGCGATGCCGAAGTGCAGGCAGAACATATCGGTACCTTGGTGATGGAAGGCCTGAAAGGGCTCGATGAAATCGCCTATATCCGATTTGCGTCCGTCTATAAGAATTTCCGCGAGGCCAAGGATTTCTCGGATATGCTCACTGAGCTGTCCGAAGGTCAGGAAAAGGAACGCGGAGAAGAAGGCGCATAAACGGGTAAAGCCATCCGGGTCGCCTCAAACTGTGAGACAAGACTGGGAGGGCTTACAAGATATGCAAAGCTTCACACGCAATTTAAGCGACGAAGACTTGATGGCCCTTGCCCTAAGATTGGGGCGACGCGGTCAGGGCAACACAGCCGAGAATCCCGCCGTTGGCTGCGTGATTGCGCGTCATGGTTCCGATGGAACCACGATCCTTGGCCGCGGTTGGACGCAAGCAGGCGGCCGCCCTCACGCAGAACGGGTCGCTTTGGCTGAGGCCGGACATGCGGCACAAGGTGCGACCGCCTATGTCACCCTTGAGCCTTGCTCCCATCACGGCAAATCCCCACCTTGTGCAAGTGCGCTGATCGAGGCCGGTATTGCCCGGGTCGTGGCGGCTCATCCAGATCCTGACCCCCGCGTCGCCGGGCGCGGCTTTTCTATGTTGCAAAGGGTTGGCATCAAGACGCAATGCGGTCTCTTGGAACATAGAGCGCACCGGGACCTGTCTGGCTTCCTGTCGCGCACCGTGCGCGGTCGCCCATGGGTGCAAGCCAAAATGGCCGTGTCCCAAGACGGCAAAATCGGCCTGACCAATGTGGCCAACCATCCCATCACTGGCAAGGTCGCCAAAAACAAGACCTATGCTCTGCGGGCGCAGGCTGATGCAATTCTGATTGGATCGCACACCGCCCTTATTGATGATCCCAGCCTGACTGTGCGCAGCGCGGGGCTTGAAGGGCGCTCACCGATCCGGGTTATCCTTGATAGCGCAGGAAGCCTCGCGCTTGACAGCCAGCTTGTCAAAAGCGCCCACAAGGTGCCTGTCTGGCTGCTGACAACCGGTCGGATCGCTACAGAGAAAGCCTTGTTGCTGGAAGAGGCTGGGTGTCGTCTATTTCTATTTAAGGCAGATGAAACCGGTCATGTTCCGCTTCATGAAGCCTTGGAGACCTTGGCTGGGCAAGGCATCAACACGCTCTTTGCCGAATGTGGTGCCGCACTCGCCCAAGCGCTCCTGTCCGCCAAACTGATCGATGAATTCTTCCTGTATCGCGGCGCGGGCACCGTCAGCCCGGAAGGCATTCCCGCCTTCAAACAGTCTGTGAGTGACAGTATGCAGCAGGCAGGATTGACCCGCGAGCGGCAAGAAAGTCTGGGCAAGGACCATATGGAGGTTTATATACGACCTCAAAGTTTGACCGAATTGTATGAAGACCCAACAGAATAAGGGGACGTGAGATGTTCACCGGAATTGTGACTGACATTGGCGAAGTGATTGAGCACCAGACAATACCAGCTGGTCAGCGGGTGAAAATCGCCACCCACTTTGACCCTAAAACCATCGAAATCGGCGCCTCAATCGCTTGTTCTGGTGTGTGTCATACGGTCATTGCGTGCGGCGCTCTGGAAGGTGGCAAAAATTACTTTGTCGTCGAATCTGCAAAGGAAACCCTGGACCTGACCAATGCGGGTGAATGGCAAGTTGGTCGCAAGCTCAATCTTGAACGATCCTTGCAAATGGGTGATGAGCTGGGCGGTCATCTGGTTCTCGGCCATGTAGACGCTTCTGCGGTGATCGTTGAGCGTGAAGACCATCCTGATAGCGTCTTTTTCAAATTGCGCGCGCCCGACCAACTGGCACGCTTCATCCCGGCCAAGGGCTCCGTTGCGCTTGATGGCACCTCGCTGACGGTCAATGATGTGGATGGTGATGATTTCACGATCTTTCTCATTCCCCACACCTTGGACAACACCACTTGGTCGGAAAAGCAGGTGGGCGACAAGATCAATCTTGAAGTGGATATGATGGCCCGATATGTTGCCCGACTGAATGAATATACCCCATCCTGACAGGGGACGGTCTTACTGGACCATGCTATAATGGATCGACAGGTGCGGCGGATTGAGGTTCGGCGCACCTGATTGCCTTTTTGGGCTGGACAAATTCCACCTTTCGTGGTTTGACACGCCCTCACAGCGCTATCGCTGGAACAAGACGATTGGACAAAGCAATGAGTGCAAAAGACCCCCACTTTCTGATCATTGAAGCTCGCTTCTACGACGATCTCGCCGACGAGTTGGCGAAAGGTGCCATGGCTGCTTTTGAGGAAGCAGGTGTGACCTATGAGCGTGTGTCCGTTCCAGGTGTGCTGGAAATTCCTGCTGCCCTCTCCATGGCGATGGCTGCCGTGGAAGAAGGGGAGGCCGATTATGATGGCTATGTCACCCTTGGTGTGGTGATCCGTGGTGAGACCACCCACTATGATATCGTGGCGAATGAATCCGCCCGCGCCATCATGGATCTGGCCGTCGAGGGCTGTGTGGCCGTCGGCAATGGCATTCAGACCGTTGAAAATTCCGATCAGGCTTGGGCGCGCGCAAATGTCACCGATAAAGACAAAGGTGGCGGTGCTGCGAAGGCTGCCCTCGCGATGGTCGATCTACGAGAAAAATTCGGAATCGAATAATGACCGATCATGAAAAACCGGTCCGTACGGCCAACAAGCGCGGGTCAGCCCGCCTTGGTGCCGTGCAGGCCCTGTATCAAATGGATGTCGGCGGCACGCCGCTGGTGGAAGTGCTTCAAGAATTTGAACTCTATCGCCTCGGCAAAGAGGTTGACGACGAGCTCTATCTGCCGGCTGACTATTCCTATTTCAAGGGACTGGTCAGTGGTGTTGTGCGCGAGCAACGCCGCCTCGACCCAATGATCCATAATGCCCTTGAAAAAGGGTGGCCGCTGGCTCGCATTGACCAGACCATGCGCGCCATCTTGCGCTGTGGCCTGTATGAGCTGATGTCACACAAGGAAGTGCCGGTACCGGTGATTCTGACCGAATATGTGGATGTCGCCAAAGCCTTCTTCGAAGAAGACGAACCGCGTTTGGTCAATGCAGTGCTCGATAATTTGGCCCGCGGCATGCGTGCCGACGAAATGAAGAAGAAAAGCAACAAGTAACAGGCCTACTCATGTCAGACCAGAAGCGGCGGATTGGCGAAAGCGCGATGATTGCGCGTTACTTCGCCCCTTTGTGCAAAGAGGATGCCGCCTATGGCCTGAGCGATGATGCGGCCTTTTTGAGCGTGCCGGACGGCCAGCAATTGGTGCTCACCAAAGATATGCTGGTCGCCGACGTGCATTTCTTTGCCAAGGATCGCCCTGACCTGATTGCCGCGAAAGCCCTGCGGGTCAATTTGTCCGATCTCGCCGCCAAGGGTGCAAAGCCTTATGGCTACATGCTCGGTCTGGGGCTGCCCCTCGATTGGACCGAAGACTGGCTTGAGCAATTCTGTGTCGGGCTTGCGCGCGACCAGAAGCTGTTCGATTTTCCTCTGCTGGGCGGCGATACGGTCAAAAGTCCGGAGCGACTGACCCTCTCCATCACCGCCTTTGGCCTGCTAGATCACCATCGGCAGGTGTTGCGCAAGAATGCCGCGCCCGGCGATCTGGTCTATGTGTCTGGCACCATCGGTGACGGTGCGCTCGGGCTTCAGGTATGCAAGGGCGAATTGGCCGATATCTTGACACAAGAGCAGCATGCCTTTCTGGCCGATCGGTTTCTATTGCCGCAACCACGCGTCGCCCTGCGCGAGATGATTGCTCGTCTGGCCACTGCTTCGATGGATATATCGGACGGATTGTTGGGAGACGCTACGAAGATGGCACAGGCTGCCAAGGTTGCAATCACCATCAGTCAGGAAAACGTTCCTATTTCCGACGCGGCCCGCGCCGTCGTGACCCAGATGCCCGACATGTGGCAGTCAGTGTTGGGCGGTGGTGATGATTATGAGCTTCTTTTCACGATTCCACCGAAACATCGCATCGAAGCAGAAAGCGTGGCGAAGGCCTGTGGTGTCCCGATCGCCCATGTCGGTTCCGTTGGCGAAGGCAACGATGTGCACTTGCGCGACAAGCAGGGTGCTTTGCAGTCCATCGGCAACATGACCGCCTACGAGCATTTTTGATCACAATGCAATCGGAGCCATAAAAAAACACCGTCAACCTGAGGCTGACAGTGTTGTGGTATTCAGAGCTGATCTGTCGGAAAAGGTTCGGATCAAAGAAACTAGTTTCCGAACGGGCTTGCCGGGCCAAGGCCTTCCATCAGACGACCAAGGAACGAAGCTTCCGCACCACCGGTCGGGGTGACCTGATTGGTGAAATCGAACAATTTGCCATCCTTGAGACCATAGCGAGCGGTGCGAGCCACGCGCTGTTCTTCGTCCATATATACGGCGACAACGGTCTGATCGACGGGTTTGGCATTCATAAAGGCGACCGGCTTTTTGCGGGTCTGCGAAATATAATAGAACACCTCATTGCCAAAGTTGGCCGTCGTTGATGGGGAGCCCAGAGTGAGGATCACCTGTTCACGACTGGAGCCGACAGCAATCTGGTCGAGCGTGTAATCGCTCGGCACGAAGCCGTGGACCGAGGTCTCTTCGGTAAAGCAGCCTGCCAACAGGAAAGTGCCGAGACAAACAGCGGCGCTCACGGCCTTGACAGACGATAGGATCTTGTGGTTTTGACGGGCGTCGCGACTGTCGGCGCGGTGACTGAGGCTGAACATGTGAGTGTGCTACTCCTGCTGATGACTGATCCACATGCCTGTTGACGAGCAACATGCAACGCAATGGGTAAACTGAGGCGCGGCCGATGCAAACGCCAGACCACAGACATCTCGATGTCTGTCATTTTTTCTAGTCGGTATCCTTTTTGCTGTTTAAATGCAATCTTTGTCGCAAATCGGGCGATGATTTCTGGCAATTGTGATACTAACAACCAAGCAAAGCCCCGCTTTCGCACATTTTGGATCGACAAGACGGATTAAAGCATGATCTTCAGCCTATTTCACAAGGAAACTGCTCAGGAAAAGGCCGCCGACGCTCTTTATCGCGAGATTGTTGCCCAGGCACGGCAACCTGAATTCTATATCGACTATCAAGTAGAAGATAGTGTGACGGGGCGGTTCGAAATGATCGTTCTGCATGCCTATATGCTGTTTCACCGGTTGCGGGACGAAGACCAGCAGGCACGGGATCTGGGACAGGCTGTGTTTGACCGCTTCTTCAAGGATATGGACCATTCCTTGCGCGAAATCGGTATTGGGGATCTGTCGGTGCCAAAGAAGATCAAGAAAATGGCACAGGCCTTTTATGGCCATGTGGGTGCCTATGACACCAGTCGCGAAGAGGGCGACGAGAGCTTTGCTGCCGCCCTTACCCGCAACATCTATCCCGATACAGATGGCATTCATGACAAGGCCCCTGCATTGGTCGACTATGTTCAGGCCTGCACCCAAGCCTTGGCTGAACAAAGCGTCGAAAACTTTGCCAAAGGACAGATCCACTTCCCGGCAATCATTGCGGTGAGCAAAACAGGGGCTGTTTGACAACAAATCTGTGTATGATTGACGCCTTGCCCTAAGGAATTTGCCAACGGGCCTAGGAACGGCCTCAAAAGCCTCTAAATCTACACCAAGCAAAGAAAACAGCCCAATAAAGATAACAGCGCAGCAAGATGCGCGATCCGAGGCAACGCCCGTGACGCAAAAACACAACGACCCCGTCACTGAAAAACGTGACCCCCTTTTGTCCCTGCCGGTCATCGTAGCCCGCATCAAGAGCCTTGGCGAAGTCGTCAAGGCCAAGGCTGACGCGGACCAATGCGCCGAATTGTGCCGTCGATTGGGGATCTTGTCGGTCAAGTCCTTCGCGATCGATGCGCGTGTGACGCCATTCAAGAAAACCGGAGCACGGATGGAGGGGCGCGTGATGGGTGAGGTGGAGCAAGCTTGCGTCGTCACCCTGAAACCAGTTCTGCAAGTGATTGACGAACCCTTCTCCTTGACCCTGGTGCCGGAAGGATCGCCCTTCGCGCGCAAGTCCAATGACGAGCTCTCTGGTGGCGAAATGATCATCGATCCGGAAGGAGAAGATCCACCGGAGGCGTTTGAAGGCGAAGTGATTGATGTCGGAGCCTATGCCGAAGAGTTCTTCGCACTGGCCCTTGATGATTATCCGCGTGCTGATGATGCCGACTTCCACGATCACATCGAGGACAAAGGCGGCCCCGACAGCGCTGACAATCCATTTGCAGCCCTTGCAGGCCTGAAGGATCAATTGTCAACAGATGGCGAGAATTAAGGGCCTTTCGATCAACTAACCCATAAGGCGGTTGTTTCTTGATTAGAAATCGATATTGTCCATCACAATCTTGTGACGGTGCGATTTGGCTGAAATCCAAAGGACGATATTCGATAGCAGGCGCAGGGCCAGCGGACCGGATGTCCGAACGAACAGAAAGCGGCGTAGAGTAGTCAGGTATGGCAGAAATTGTGAACATTTCCCTCGATGTGATGGGTGGTGACAAGGGACCTGCAACTGTGCTTTCAGGGGCTGACATCGCACTCGAACGGTATCCGGATATCCGTTATGTGCTCTATGGTGACAGCGCCATTATCGAGCCGCTGCTGGAACAATTCCCGAAGGTCAAAGCTGCCAGCACGCTGATCCATTGCGAGGTCAGTGTCCAGATGGATGAGCGCCCGAGTCAGGCCTTGCGGCGCGGCCGATTCAAGTCTTCCATGTGGCAATCAATCGAAGCCACAAAGAACGGGACCGCCGATGTCTGCATTTCGGCGGGCAACACCGGCGCCCTGATGGCGATGTCGAAATTCTGTCTTCGAACCATGGCGGATATCGAACGTCCGGCCATTGCTGCCATTTGGCCAACTTTACGTGGCGAGTCTATTGTGCTTGACGTTGGGGCAACCATTGGTGCCGATGCATCACAACTCATCGACTTCGCGATGATGGGTGGTGCGATGTCCAGATCCCTGTTTGGCATTGAGCGCCCGACGGTGGGCCTGCTCAATATTGGCGAGGAAGATGTGAAGGGCCTTGATGAAGTCAAGGAAGCCAGCCGCCTTCTTCGCGATTTCAAGCTGCCGCATATCGAATATAAAGGATTTGTGGAAGGCGACGATTTGGGCAAGGGTGTCGTCGATGTGGTTGTGACGGAAGGCTTTTCCGGCAACATCGCGCTGAAGACTGCAGAAGGGACCGCCAAGCAGTTGGCAACCTATTTGCGGGAATCGATGAAGCGGACCTGGATGTCACGGCTCGGTTATGTCTTTGCGCGCTCGGCTTTTGACCGATTGCGCGAAAAGATGGATCCGAGCAAGGTCAATGGCGGTGTCTTTCTCGGCCTCAATGGCATCGTGATCAAAAGTCACGGCGGTGCCGACGGCGAGGGATTCTCATCTGCCATCGGTCTTGGATATGACATGGTCAAAAATGGCCTGACGCAAAATATTGAACAGGATTTGTCTGTTTTCAACAAAAACCGGTACGCGATCGAAGAAGAACTCGCGACCGATGAGGAGAACGCATAAGTGAGTGTGTTACGATCAGTCGTCGTAGGTTCGGGTGCCTACTTGCCGCAAAATGTCGTCACCAATGACGACATGACGAAAATCGTCGATACGTCGGATGAGTGGATCCGCCAGCGAACTGGTATCGAGCAGCGTTACTTTGCTGCGGAGGGCGAATATACCTCTGATCTGGGGTACAATGCCGCAATCGACGCACTGAACAACGCCGGAATGGATGCGCAGGACATTGATCTGATCATCTGTGCCACTGCCACCCCGGACAACACATTCCCTGCGACCTCCGTTGCCATCCAGAACCGTCTGGGCATTCATCATGGTGCCGCATTCGACTTGCAGGCCGTATGCTCGGGTTTCGTTTTTGCCTTGTCGACTGCCGATATGTATATCCGCTGCGGTCGCGCGAAGAATGTACTTGTTATCGGAGCCGAAACATTTTCCCGTATTCTCGACTTTGAGGATCGGACCACCTGCGTGCTGTTCGGCGATGGGGCCGGTGCTCTTGTGCTTCAGGCACAGGAAGGGGAAGGGACGAATGACGATCGCGGCATTCTGACCAGCCATATCCGATCTGATGGCCGGCACAAGGAAAAGCTGCTGGTCGATGGTGGCCCCTCCACCACACAGACCACCGGTCATTTGCGCATGGAAGGCAAGGAAGTCTTCAAGCATGCGGTGGGCATGATCACCGACGTGATCACCGACGCCTTTGCCGCGACGGGCATGTCGGCGGACGATCTTACCTGGTTCATCCCGCATCAGGCCAACCGCCGGATCATCGATGCCAGCGCCAAGAAGCTGCATATCGCCAAAGACAAGGTGGTCACCACAGTCAACCTGCATGGCAACACCTCGGCAGCGTCCATTCCGCTGGCCATCAACACCGCCGTTCGCGATGGCCGTGTGAAGCAAGGGGATGTGGTGATGCTCGAAGCCATGGGCGGCGGATTCACCTGGGGGTCCGTCCTGCTGCGCTGGTAGTCGACTTCTGGCCTTTGAGATATTTGGTTTGCCCGCAGGGCTTGCACCATGGCAAGCTCGGCGGGTTTTTTGTGCGTCATTATTTCCTGCGACAATACAGAGGCTTGCTATCCAAGGCTTACTTGGAACTTGAACACTCACTGACTTTTGTCGTCATATGCGCACCCGGCAGGGATCAACGAAGCCGCCGATAGCCGTTTCATCCAACAATAGCCGAATTAATGACCGTCCATACAGACAATTGCGCACTCTTGCAGTTGACGGAACCCGATTCCGGCAATACCATTTTAGCCTAGGTGAGTCAGAGTTTATGCTTCTAGATGAGGGTTGTAGCATGGGGGGCAAGACAGTTACACGAGCGGATTTGTGTGAGGCGGTCTATCAGAAAGTTGGCCTGTCTCGAACAGAATCTGCCGAACTGGTTGAGATGGTTCTGGAAGAAGTAAGCAATAGCCTCGTAGAAGGGCAACAGGTCAAATTGTCTTCGTTTGGTACTTTCTTCGTGCGTGAGAAGAGTGAACGGATCGGGCGTAACCCGAAAACCGGGCAGGAAGTGCCGATTTCTCCACGTCGGGTCATGGTTTTCAAGCCATCCAACGTACTGAAGAAAAAGATCAACGATTCGCTTGCTCCGGTTAAATCCTGATTTCATGAAGGCTGTTTTCTCATCGTGTGGATGGGCGTGACCCAAATCACGCCTGATTTGTATGATATGTACGCATTGCGCCGGGGTTGGATGGTCTGGCGGCTTGATATATTTTGATGTTTTTTAGCGGCGGCGATAATCGGTTACGCGAGCTAGGTGGGAATCTTGCGCAAAAGCCCAGATGCATTTCGGACGATCAGCGAAGTTGCGCAGGATCTCGACCTGCCGCAGCATGTGCTGCGCTTTTGGGAAACCCGCTTCTCCCAGATCAAGCCGATGAAGCGGGGCGGCGGTCGTCGCTACTATCGTCCCGATGATATTGATCTGCTCAAAGGTATTCGCCATCTGCTTTATGATGAGGGATACACGATCAAAGGTGTGCAGCGCATTCTGAAAGAGCAGGGTGTCCGCTATGTGATCGACACGATCGTCGGCACCGATGAGACATCCGAAACCGCAACTGCTGCGCAGACTGATGCAGGGGCGACTTCCGCACATCAGGACTATCTTGAACCCAATCAGTTGGAAGTGGCCCGTCCGCCATTGGTTGCTCCACGCACCCCGGCACCGGAATCGCCCCAGCAACAGATGGCTCACCCGGCAGGTCAGATGCCAGCGCAAGGAGCGGATCATTCTGCCGCCCAACCTGTGCGTCCTGCTGCGGGGGGATACAATGCCCCTCAAGCCGCTCCCTCAGCTCCAATCAATCACGCAACAGCTACAGCCCCTGTTCCGCAACCGGCTGCGGCCGTGCATGCGATCCAGCAGGCGGCAGCAAATGCAGTGCTCGGACAAGGTGACGCGGGTCCTGCCCACCCAGCCGCTCCCGCTCCGAACCAACCGGGCCCGCAAGCTGCGCCACCTTCAGGACTTCAAGCAGGGCCCCAGGCCGGGCCTCAGACTGGGTCCCAGACCGGGCCTCAGACTGGGTCCCAGACCGGGCCTCTGACAGGGCCATATGCCGCAACTGCTCTGGCTCAACGTCCGGTGGCCGAGCCGCACTATCAGGACCAGCAGCCTCAGTCTTCTGCCCCACAACCGGCCCAACCTGTTGTCACAAGGGAGCCGGACCAAGCTCAGCCCGTCGGTCAGCAATCTGTTTGGCAAGAACCGCAGCAGCTGCTTTCATCCACTACCCCCCCACAGCCAGTCGTCGCAAAGTCAACTCAGCAACAGGTCCCAACCAGCGACATGCAGCCGCCAAAGGCCGCCAATCTGGCGCGGATGCATCCGCATGAGGGAGAACATCACGGCGTTGCGCTGCCCCGCGATCTAGCAATGGGTGAACCCAAATTCGTTTCTGGTGAGGCTGCATCTATTTCGGTTTCCGAAGCGCAACGCGTCTTGGGTGAACAAAGCGGCGGTACCAGCCTGTTCAATCGGCTGCGTGGACGCTCGGAAGAGGCCGCCAAGTCTGAAAAGCCCAAAGCCGGCATGGCAAGAGACGATATTCGTCGCCTGCAATCCACGCTGTTCGAACTGCTCGAATGCAAGCGAATCCTTGATCAGGCTCGTTCTGAAGACAGATAGGGTCGCCATGAGGGCAGGGAGGTTAGCGCAGGGCTTCCATCAGATCCTGAGAGGCAGATGCAACCGTCTTGGTTGCCAAGGCACTGGCCTTGAAGGCAACCTCCGCTTCAATCAATTCCACCAATTTGGCAGGATCAAGACTGGGGGATGCGGAGACTGGCGCAATCGGATCGGTCGGCTTGACCTCTGACTGTGCCTTGACTGTCGTTTCCGGCGCATTGTCGGGCACAGGATTGGCGATGCCGATCGCGATATCCTCGAGGCGATCTGCTGCAGCCGTCATTCCGGCGGAGGCTATGGACAATGCTGGTATCATTGCTCCAGTATAGCGCCGAAATCTTAATCATCTTTTTGCCCGAACCGCAAAATTCTGTGCTTTTTGTAAGAATGTCGTTAACTGTTACGACAGAACAGACTGCCGGACAAAAAAATGGCCCCGCAATCCAACAGGGCCAGTATAGGCATCATCGGTCAGAAACCATGACGCTCTGGTGTGCGTGGTTCGGCCAGCGTGGCAAATGGCCATGCGCTGAGCCTAACGATCCCCGACAAGAGCGACTCAGTGGATGTCACCCCTGCCAATGTGATGCAGCGAACCTAGGCATCGGATATTGCACTCATGTGACATGTCTTGATGTCAGCAAGCAGCTCTGGGCTTTGTTTGTCATTCAGTGCCAAACAAGCTGTGTCTGTGCATCTTTTTTATGGGGCATGGGAAATTTACGTATGCAAACTGTGCGTCTCCCTATGTTAGGCTTTTTCCGGTAACGACAGCGAGGCAGGCAGATGGCGAAGAAAAACTCTTCCGAAGACCAGAAAAAGAGCGGCAAGATCTCCAGCGAACTATATGAAAGCGAGTTGCTGCGCCTGCAGATTGAACTTGTGAAAATGCAGGAATGGATCAAGCAGACCGGACATCGGGTAGTCGTCATCTTTGAAGGCCGTGATGCAGCAGGCAAGGGCGGAACCATCAAGCGGATCACCGAACCGCTCAATCCTCGCATCACGCAAGTCGTTGCCTTGCCCGCCCCGACCGAGCGCGAAAAGACTCAATGGTATTTCCAGCGCTACGTCGCCCATTTGCCTGCTCGGGGTGAGATGATCATTTTGGACCGGTCCTGGTACAACCGGGCTGGTGTCGAGCGGGTCATGGGATTCTGCACTGAGGAAGAATATCGCGAGTTTTTGCGCAGTTGTCCGGAATTTGAGCGCATGCTGGTGCGTTCAGGCATCCAGTTGATCAAATACTGGTTCTCCGTTTCAGACGAAGAGCAGGAACGCCGCTTTCAGAACCGCCTGAAAGATCCGACAAAACGTTGGAAGCTGAGCCCAATGGATCTGGAAAGCCGCAAAAGATGGATGGATTACTCCAAGGCGAAGGATGAAATGTTCGCCCATACGGACATCAAGCAAGCGCCTTGGTATGTGGTCGAGTCGGACATCAAGAAACATGCACGGATCAATTGCATCAGTCACCTTCTCTCGATGGTGCCTTATGAGGATCTGACACCCGAGCCGCTCGAGCTGGAACCCCGACCGGTCCAGAGCGGCTATGTTCGTCCACCAATGGACGAGCAGACCTTCGTGCCGGAGGTCCACAAAGACCTTTGAGAGCTGTCTTCGGAGAACGGTCCCTGCAAACCACAAGGCGCGGCTTTGATCGCGCCTTTTGTGTTTGCATTGGAAATGTCCAGTCCCCCCTCAGGCAAACGCGCAAGAGGCGCAGCAAGCAATATGCTGCGAGGGGAAGATGGATAGATTTTAAAGAGAAGAAAATGGTCGGAGCGATAGGATTCGAACCTACGACCCCTTCACCCCCAGCGAAGTGCGCTACCAGGCTGCGCTACGCTCCGACACGTGGGCTTTATAGAGTCATTGTCATCCGCTTGCAATAAAACTTGCGCCCGGTCGGGCAATTATCCTCAGTCAACCGCTTTGAAATGCATAACAAAGTTGGATTTCAGAGGCAGAACGGAAAAGGGCCGGCATGTGGCATGCTGGCCCTGATACAATCAGCGGTCATCCATTCGCGTGGCTGATCAATAGGCATTGTCCTGATTGAGCAGCTTGAGTGGCGTGACGGCAAGGATATATAGATCCATCGATAACGACCAGTTTTCGATATAGTAGATATCATGCTGGACACGCTGCTTGAGTTTCTCCGGATCGTCAATTTCACCGCGCCAGCCATGGATCTGCGCCCAGCCTGTGATGCCCGGCTTGACCTTGTGGCGCGCCATATATCCGTCGGCCACTTCCTCGAACAATTTGTTGTTGGTCTGCTGGTGCGGCACATGGGGCCGGGGGCCAACCAGTGACAAGGTGCCGGAAAGCACGTTGAACAATTGTGGCAACTCATCAATCGACGTCTTGCGGATGAAGCGACCGACCTTGGTGACGCGATTGTCGTTCTTGGTGACCGATTTCTGCGCCTTCTGGTCGGAGCTTTCATGATAGAGGGAGCGGAATTTGTAAACGACCACTTCCTCGTTGTTGAAGCCAAGACGTTTCTGTTTGAAGATGATTGGCCCCTTGCTGTCGCGTTTGATGGCGATGGCCGTGCCAACCAGCAGGGGAGACAGCACAAGAATAGCTGTCGCCGCGACCACCACATCAAAGGCGCGTTTGAACAACGAACCCCAATTGGCGATCGGTTTGGCAAAGACCGGCACGGTGGGCAAATTTCCGACATAGCTGTATGTGCGGCGACGGAACTGCATCTTGTTCATGTGAGCGCTCAGATGAATATCAAGCGGCAGAACCCAGAGCTTGTGCAGCATCTGCAAGACACGATTTTCTGCGGTCACGGGAATGGTGACAATCAGCATGTCGATTTTGCAAAGACGGGAAAACTCGACCAAATCACTGACAGTGCCGAGCTTGGGATAGCCCGCGACAATCGCAGGTGACCGGTCATCATCGCGGTCATCGAAAATTCCGCAAATGCGAATGTCGTTATTTTCCTGCGCTTCCAGTGACTCAATGATTTCTGCCGCTGGTCTCCCACCGCCGACAATAACAGCGCGACGTTCGAGGCGGCCATCGGCCTGCCAGCGCCGGATAAACAGGGTCTCGATCGCTCGCATGGAGCACATTACGGCCAATCCCAGCGTAAACCAGATGCCCAGCCAAGCGCGGTTTTGTTCCAGATCCGTGCCAGAAAGAAAGCCGACCAGAAGAAACAGCACGACCAGCATCGTCATCGAGCCAATCACCTTGCCCAGATGCGGCGCCATATTGTTCATTTCATGCACATTATAGCCGTCCGCAGACAACATGAAGAGCATGAACAAGGCCGCTCCGACGATCGAGAAGGTCAGTGGCATCTCATATCCGGCCAACTGCGCCCCTCCCGCGATGGAGTAGGCCGTCAGTCCCATGATCATGACAATCAGAAAATCGGAAAGCTGCACCAGCCCGCGCACCATCATGGGGGCGTAGGTCGTCGTCGAGAATTCCGAGGCGACTTCACGAGCAAGGTCGGAAATCTGGGAACTTGACCGGAAATCTTCCTCTTGTGCGGTCGCCAGAACAGCACTTGATGAAAAGGCTGTCTTCGGATCCAGAGCCTGCATAGTCCAACACCATTGGTTTTGAGTTCGGTTGTGACTAAGAGGATTAACAGCCAATTTTTGAATAAGATTTAACCGACTGTTTTTCTAAACACGGGTGAACCGCTTTTGGCCATTGTAGTTAACAAAGTTCAAAAGACGACACGCAGCAAGGCTGGCTCATCGGGTCCCTCAGAAAAGCCGCTCGCGAACATAGATGGTGTCACCCGGACGCACCGGGGCAGTCAGCTTGACGCGGCCTGTCAGGATCTTGCCATTCAACTGCCGCGTGACATCGACATAGCGTTGCTGGGCGCGCGGCGAGAAGCCGCCTGCAATGGCAATGGCTGTCTGCACCGTCATGCCGGTGACATAGGCATATTGCCCGGCAGTGGTCACTTCACCCATAACAAAGAACGGCCGATACTGGGAAATTTCGACGGACACGTCAGGATTCTTGATGAAGCCATTTTCAAGGCGTGCGGCAATGTCCCGCGCCAGATCGTTCGTCTCGCGGCCACGGGCCACCACATTGCCGATCAACGGCACCGAGACATAGCCCGACTGGTCTACTGTATATTCATTATTCAGTTCGGTCTGATTGTAGACAATCAATCGCACCCTATCTCCTGAATCGAGCAAATAGGGCCCGACGAGGGATTTGTGGAAGGCTTCGCCTGCAGGCCGGTAGCTGGAGCAACCTGCCAAACCGGAAATTACGGCCAAAAGAACGAGAATACGAACAAACATCGGAACCGACTCATCAGATTAAGACTGCATCTTTTATGAAATATTGTGGTTAATGCTGCGTAAAGAGGAGGAGGTGCATATCCATTTGATCGCGTTATTCGTGCATTTTGCTTCGATTTTGGCGAGGTGAGGCCGTTGTTAAGGAGCTGGTTACCATGACGTGTCAGGATTTGGGAAACCTCATTTACGGCGACCTAGATCCATGCCCAATCAGACCAGTCAAAGTTCCAACAACAACGCCATGCCTGTCAGACAGCCATTTTCGCATGCCGGGTGGTTGCTGTGCCTTGCTTTGCTGTTGCCTTTGGTGGTCGCTTCGGTCAGTGCATATTGGGTGACGATGCAGGAGGAGAGCTACCGCGCAACCGCCAATATTCTGATCCTGGCGCCCAATGAGCGCTATATACCGGAGCAGGGGGCTGCCCAGTCGGTTTCTGACTGGCAGAATGCAGACCGAATTGTTCAGGATGCACGGCAATTGCTGTTTGGGGAAGGAGAGCGGACAAGTGCCCTGATGGCCAAAGTTTCTTTATCCTTTGACGCAGCCTTGCGAACCCTGTCGATCCGAGTAACCGACGAAGACCGTGAAGAGGCAATGAACAATGCCAACCGGCTGGCAAATGCGTATCTCTCCCGGTTGAAAGCCCGCCGCGCCACGCAGTTCCATGATGCAGTAGACAAGCTTGCTACCGATATTTCCGCGATTGAGTTCCAACAGGTCGCTCTGACCGCTAGGCTGGCTCCCAATCCAGTTCCCCAATTGGAGAGTGACGCTGCTCTTCAAACCTGGAAGGAAAAGGAAGCCCAACGGATCGCCGGGGTGCAGAAAAGCATCAATGCTACGGACCGCATTCTCAACAATATGCGCAACTTGCACCAACAGGCCGTTACAAAACAGAAATATGATCTGTTACCGCCAGAAGCACGACTGCTCGTGCGTGCATCGCTGCCCGAATATTCGATCAAGGCAAGCGCGCTGGGCCTCTTTGTGAAGACCCTATGGATCAGCGCCCTGTCGATGGTGTGTCTTTGGGGGATCTACAGCCTGCATCTGCGACGCAAGTCTGCTCGCCGCTCTGCTGTGCGTCCAGACCTTCCGGTCTCTCTGGAAAAACCTGACGTTGACACACGCAATCCGATTGCAGTCGATTCGACCTCTATTTCTCAGTTGCCAGTACCATTGGAGACAGTGCCTCAGGTGACAGTTCCTCTGGTGACAACTCCACAGGCACCGGTGCAACAGGCCCCTGTGGCTGCCCCTTCACCCGTCCACGACATCATGTCTGGGACAGACTTGGACATGGAAAGCGTGGCCTTGCAAATACGGGCCACTGGGCACCAACGGGTCGTGCTGCTGTCAGAGAGTGGCCGCTGGGGTGAACAGGCGAACATCCTCATGCAGGCGCTGATGGATCTCGATCAGGCTGTTCTGTTGGTCAGATTGGGAGATGCAGGCGCGGATCACGCTCATGCAGGTATCACCGATCTCATCGATCAGACCGCCAGCTATGCCGATCTGGTGCAAATCGATGATAACACAGGGCTGCATCACATCGCTCGCGGTACGCGGGCAATGCGTCTTGAGGACTTCTTCAGTCATGAATTTCATGGGTTGCTGCTGGCTCTGGAAGAGGCATGCGATATCGTGTTGATTGATCTCGGTAGCCATTACGACAATGACTATGCGCTGAAGAGTCTGGGGATTGCTCGCGATGCACTGGCCTGCATTGACGCACCCGATGCCGGGGAATCGGTTGCCCAACAGGTGCGAGCCGTGATAGGGCATTTCGGTTATCAGGACTGCCTGATCTTGCCGTTGGATTGCAAAAAGCAGCTGGATCTCATCGGTTATGAAGAACAGGAAAAGGCCATTGCGGCCGAGTGATCCTGTCGACTAATCCTTTTCCATCCAGCGGATGATCAAACCCGCAGGCACCACCCACAACGCACCGGAAATCACAAAAAAGATAATCTGAACCCAGCCGCTGGCATTGGCGACGACAGCGGCGCCTACGGTCATGCCGACCGCGGCATAAAGAATGATCCAGGTCACCAAAAGGATCATGCCGATGAATTTGCGCGTGCGTTTGTTCATAATCTGTCTTGCCAAGGCGTTGCGAAGTGGAAAGGATCGTGAAACGAAAGCTCACGCCCAGCGTCTTAAACCAGCTTGACGGCTCTGAAAAGAAAAAAGACCAGCAAGGCTCAATGCCAATGGGAAAAATACCAATTGGCGCTTGGGCGGGGTGGAATTTGCACTTTGCCGTGGGCATTTTGTCTGGCAATCGCGTATAAGGGATTCAACAACAAAAACAGGCATGACTTCAAGACCGAAAGACCAATAGGGAGTGTGAGATGGAAGGCCATATCAGTGAAGCGGAACGGGCCAGTCGCTATGTCGACATCAAACCGGACAAGGTGGCACCATCCAGAGGTGCCGTGCGGGTCTGGCTCTATTGCGTCGCGTTCCTTGTTTTCCTGATGGTGATTGTCGGCGGCGCGACACGGCTGACCGATTCCGGTCTTTCAATCACCGAATGGAAGCCGATTCATGGTGCGATTCCACCGATGAATGCCGCCGAATGGACCGAAGAATTCGAAAAATACCGTCAGACACCTGAGTACCAACAGGTCAACAAGGGCATGAGCCTTGAAGATTTCAAGTTCATCTTCTGGTGGGAATGGGGTCACAGGCAGTTGGGTCGCTTCATCGGTCTGGTTTTCTTTGTGCCGATGCTGTTTTTCTGGTTGAGCGGACGACTTTCCGACGAAGTCAAACCCCGACTCGTGGTGTTGCTGTTTCTGGGCGGCTCACAAGGGGCGATTGGCTGGTGGATGGTGGCCTCCGGGCTGGTGGATCGGGTCGATGTCAGCCAATATCGCCTCGCAACCCATCTGTTGCTCGCCTCGATCATATTTGTCGCGCTGCTGTGGGTGGCGCGCGGCTATCGCAGCGTCAGGCAAGTGCCCGAATGTGTCAGCAGCGAACGTCACAGCTGGACGCTTGCTGTGGTTGTGGGTCTATTGCTTGTCCAGATTTTTCTTGGCGGATTGGTGGCTGGCACCCATGCGGGCCACACCTACAATACCTGGCCTCTGATGGATGGCAGCCTGATCCCTGAGGGGCTTTATGTCTACAGCCCGCCATGGCTTGCCGCTTTTGAAGATCATTTGACGATCCAGTTCAACCACCGTGTCGTGGCCTATCTGATCATGGTCGTTGTCGGGTTGGTCTGGTTGCGCATCTGGCGCGACCCTTACGCGGCCAAAATGACCATTGCAGCCTCTATTCTTGCAGCGCTGGTGCTGGTGCAGGTGGTGATCGGCATCACGACCTTGCTGTTGGTTGTGCCTTTGTGGCTTGGCCTGCTGCATCAGGCAACGGCGGCTCTGCTGCTGGCGGCCAGTACCGTTCTGTACCGGGATTTGAAGGACAGTCAACAGCGGATCTGAAGAGATCTGAAGTGAAGAAAAGCAAAGGCAAGGGCGCGAAAGCAAACGCGCCCTTTGTCATTTCATGGCCAATTGGGGCCAGCTGGACAGGCCATGCTTGCGCGCAGCCGCGCGATAATAAATCGCCATCCCGATGCCAAACAGCATGCCGGCGAAAAAGCCCGCCCAGAGGGCAATCGACACCGTCATGCCAATCTGGTCTTCCCAGACAAACAGCCACATCAAGCCACTCCAGAGAATGCCGAATGGAATGCCAGTCGTCAGCATATTGACGGGCATGCTGGCATAGTGAGGCGGCCGCATCGAGAATCCCAATCGTAGCAGCAGTTTGTGCAAAGGCGGCGCGTAATTGTCCCGCAGGATCTCTGTTCCTTGCAGTTCGGTCATCGCCAGTTGGTAATGGTCATCAAAGGTCATGATGATACTTTATGGGGAGCGATGTCCCTTGCAAACCGGTCCATTTGACCCATCTTGCATTTGATCGTCCGGCCACAAAAAAGCCGGGCTGACGGGGCCCGGCTTTCCTATGTCATTCAATCCGCAGGATCAGGCAAGGGCCTGTTCCAGATCGGCGATGATATCGGCCACATCTTCGATGCCGATCGACAGACGCACCGTTTCAGGCGCTGCACCAGCGGCCGTCTTCTGCTCGTCGGTCAGCTGGCTGTGTGTGGTGGAGGCCGGATGGATCGCCAGAGAACGGGTGTCGCCGATATTGGCAACATGGCTGAAGAGTTTGAAGGCGGCAATCAGTTTGACACCTGCCTCATGACCGCCCTTCAGGCCAAAGGTGAAGACAGACCCGGCACCTTTGGGCATGTACTTCTTGTGCAATTCGTAATGCGGGCTTGATTCCAGACCGGCATAGGAAACCCAACTGACCGCTTCGTGGTTTTCCAGCCACTTGGCGACTTTCAGTGCGTTCTCGCAATGGCGTTCCATACGCAAAGGAAGGGTTTCGACGCCTGTCAGGATCTGGAAGGCGTTGAAAGGCGAAATTGCAGGGCCCAGATCGCGCAGACCAAGCACCCGGCAAGCAATCGCAAAGGCGATGCCGCCAAAAGTTTCGTGCAGTTTGACGCCGTTATATTCTGGCCGTGGCTCGGTCAGCATCGGGTACTTGTCTGATGCGGACCAGTCAAACTTGCCTGCCTCGACAATGATACCACCCATCGAATTGCCATGACCACCCATGAACTTGGTCATCGAATGCAGCACAATATCCGCGCCATACTCAATTGGCTTGCACAGATAGGGGGTCGCCATTGTGTTATCGACGATCAGCGGAATGCCAGCCTCGGCAGCCACTTTGGCAAAGCCCTCAATGTCCGAAATGACACCACCCGGATTGGCAAGACTCTCGATGTAAATGGCCTTGGTTTTCTCGTCGATCAACGCACGGGCCTTTTCCGGGTCCATTGCATCGGTCCATTTGACATGCCAGTCAAAGCTCTTGAAGGAGTGGTTGAACTGGTTGATCGAACCACCATAGAGCTTGTCGGCGGCGATGAAGTTGTCGCCGGGGCGCATGATGGAATGGAAAGTGAGCAACTGCGCCGAGTGACCAGACGCAACAGCCAGAGCTGCAGTGCCGCCTTCAAGAGCAGCAATGCGTTCTTCCAGAACCGCCTGTGTAGGGTTCATGATGCGGGTATAGATATTACCAAAGGCCTGCAGACCGAACAGGGCGGCCGCATGGTCCGCATCCTGAAACTCGTAGGACGTGGTCTGATAGATCGGCGTCACGCGTGCGCCAGTGGTCGGGTCAGGCTGTGCCCCTGCATGGATCGCCAAAGTGGAAAAGCCCGGATTGTTCGCCTCGCTCATGAAAGCCCCCTTCTAAAGAGTGTTTGCGCGCAGGCCTCTGATTGGCCTCACCGCAAATCGCGTTATTGATCGAAATATGCGCAAGACTTTATAGCAGCAGCCAATGGGATGCTATTTCCGATTTTGGAATATTTTTTCGAAGATGGGAGGGAAGAAGGAAGTTTGTTCTTCTGTGTCCAATTCGATGCCTTTACACAGAAAGAATAAACCTCAACACCCATGTCCTGACGCAAACAGAAAGGCCGCAGACATGGGGATCTGCAGCCTATCAAACAAATTCAAGTGGGGCGGGTTAGAAGTAGATCGGATATTCTATCTTCGGGCAGCGATCCATAATGACGGTGATGCCTTCGGCTTCCGCACGCGCTGCCGCCTCTTCATTGATGACGCCAAGCTGCATCCAGACAACTTTTGCCTTGATGGCAATGGCTTCATCGACCACTTGGCCCGCCGCTTCGGAATTGCGGAAGATGTCGACCATATCGACCGGTTCGGCAATGTCAGCCAGCGAACCGACCACTGTCTGACCAAGGATCTCACCGCCAGCCTTGCCCGGATTGACCGGAATGACCCGATATCCCTTGTCGAGCAAAAAGGCCATAACGCGATGACTGGCGCGTGCCGGCTTGTCACTGGCTCCTACAAGGGCAATGACCTTGGTCGTTTCCAGAATGTGCTTGATGGTGTCTGCCTGATGATCCTGCATGTTATTTGCTGTCCGGCCAGTCGGCTTTGCGCTTTTCAAGGAACGCGCTGATGCCTTCCTTGGCATCGCCCGCAAGCATGTTTTCCGCCATCACAAGAGAGGCAAGGTCATAGGCATCGGCAACATTCATATCGGCTTGACGATAGAAGGTCTCTTTGCCGAACTTCAGTGCGGTCTGGGACTTGGCTGCGATCTCCATCGCGTATTTGTCTACGACCAGACGCAGATAGTCCTTCGGCACCACCCGGTTGACCAGACCATAAGCCTTGGCAGTATGGGCGTCGATTTGCTCCCCGGTGACCAGCATTTCCATCGCCTGTTTGCGTGGCACGGCGCGGGTGAGGGCAACCATCGGCGTTGAACAGAATAGGCCGATATTGACCCCCGGGGTGCAGAAATTGGCTTCATTGACGCAAATGGCCAGATCGCAGGTGGCGACCAACTGGGTGCCAGCGGCTGTGGCCATGCCTTGCACTTCGGCAATGACGATCTTTGGTGTGTTGATGATCGACTGCATCAGCGCTGCGCAGGTGCGCATGATCAGCGAATAGTAATGACGACCGCCATCACGATCGCTGCGACGGGCGGTCATTTCCTTGAGATTGTGACCGGAGCAGAAAACCGGACCATTGGCCGCCAGAACAATGACATGGGTCTGGCGATCATTGTTGGCATGTTCGATCTCGTCCGACAGGGCATGCATCATCTCTTCCGACAAGGCATTGCGGCTTTCAGGGCGGTTCATGATCAACCGACGGATCGATCCAATCTGTTCGACGAGGACAGCAGCCTCTGGGGCAGAAGCCTCTTGAACTGGGGTTGGCGCAGACATGCTTTCTTTCCTCCGGCATAGTCAAAACTGCGATCAGGTGAGCGGCACATTGCCTGCCAAAAATTCCCTCTGTCAAGTTAGCCTCGTGAATAATATGCCCCCATCCAAGGCTGGAAGGGCTTGCAATCCGTACTTATCCGGGTCAACATTTGACCAAAACGTCAAAGTAAATGCGTGACGCGGCCTATCTCGTGGGTCAGGAGGAGGGAACGACAATGACGGAACAAGCAGCTCAAGAGACAGCTCAAGCAATGACAGCTGAGGAAATCACCATTCTGCTTGACGACATTTTCCCGCAGCTCAATCAGGGCAGGCGTTGTTACTTCATCGACTGGGTCAAGAATAGAGAGGCGGTTTTGCGGCTGAAGGCTGATGAACGCCATTTGCGCCCCGGAGGAACGGTGTCGGGCCCAACCATGATGGGTTTGGCGGATTTCGCCGCTTATGTTGTCATTCTGGCTGAAATCGGCCCTGTTGCGCTTGCCGTGACCACCAGCCTTAACATCAATTTTCTGATGAAACCCGCTCCGGGAGACATGCTGGCCCATGTCCGGACTTTGAAAATGGGCAAGCGGTTGGTGGTGGTCGAAGTGGATATGTGGTCTGAAGGGCAGGAAGATTTGGTTGCCCACGCCACGGCTACCTATTCGATTCCGCCGCAATGAAGGCGAGGAAAAGGGGCGGAAAAAGTTGATTTTGTGTGGTAATTATATACCGCAAAAATAATGCATTGTTTTTGTTGATGAATTTTGTTCGAAACTGCTTGACAAAGTCACGGGCTCGTATAAAAGAAGCGCCAGACATTGCGGCGGCTCTCTCGGGTCGCCGTTTCCTGTTGTCAATGTGACACCGAGATACGGAATAGCAATGAAAACATTTTCTGCAAACCCTTCCAACATCGAGAAGAAGTGGATTCTCATCGATGCCGAAGGTCTTGTGCTGGGTCGTGTGGCAGCGTTGATCGCCATGCGTCTTCGCGGCAAACACAAAGCCACCTTCACGCCACATATGGATTGTGGTGACAACGTGATCGTAATCAATGCCGACAAAGTCAAACTGACTGGTCGCAAATACGAGAACAAAAAATACTACTGGCACACCGGTCATCCGGGCGGCATCAAAGAGCGTACCGCTCGTCAGATCATCGAGGGCAAGTTCCCTGAGCGTGTTCTGGAGAAAGCTGTTCAGCGCATGATGCCAGGCGGCCCACTGACCCGCGTTCAGCTGTCCAACCTGCGTGTCTATGCTGGTGCAACGCACCCGCATGAAGCCCAGGCCCCAGAGGCACTGGATGTTAAATCCCTGAATGCCAAGAATGCGAGGGCTTAAGAATGAGCGATTCTGTACAGTCTCTTGAAGAACTCGGCTCTGCTATTGGCGTAGAAGCTGAAGAGTCCGCACCAGTTCACGTTCAGAAGCTTGATGCTCATGGTCGTGCATACGCCACCGGCAAGCGTAAAGACGCTGTTGCCCGCGTATGGATCAAACCAGGCTCTGGCAAGATCATCGTGAACAAAAAAGAATACAACGTCTATTTTGGTCGCCCAGTTCTGCAGATGGTTGTTAAACAACCTCTGGTCGCTGCTGACCGTGATGGCCAGTTCGACATCATCTGCACCGTTTCTGGTGGTGGTTTGTCCGGTCAGGCCGGTGCGATCCGTCACGGCATCTCCAAAGCTCTGACCTATTATGAGCCAGAGCTGCGCGGCGTTCTGAAAAAGGGTGGGTTCCTCACCCGTGACTCTCGTGTTGTCGAACGTAAGAAATTCGGTCGCGCGAAAGCACGTCGTTCCTTCCAGTTCTCCAAGCGTTAATCTCACGCTTCGAACTGCGCGAATTCAAGAAAGCCGCTTCCAACTGGAGGCGGCTTTTTTCGTGCGTCATGGAATATATCCGGTCGACATTATGCCGTCAAAGGGCAGGCATGAACCACTTTCATCTCACCTTACAGTTCCTTCAAGTATAACTGGAGTGGATTGCCAAACTGGGATTTGAGGCGTGATTATTGTAAAGAATATCCTGAATTTAAGCTTCCAATTTGCTTAAAATCTTCTTTTTGAACCTGTTTTCGGCGGGTAGTTGTGCGTCTTTACAACCTGTAATTCTTTACATGGCGGGCGAAAAGCAGACGGAAAATACGAAAAAATGCGTATATGGCGCAAATTTGGGCAGGAAAACTCGTAATTTTTTACAATATTTCTGATTTTAATTGTTCCAGACTATTTGAATAAAGAATTGATTAGGATTGTACAGTCATGCTTTTTCCCAAATAGGACCAAAATGCCCCTCAGTATTGGGAAAACAACATGTCTAAGAAACCAGTCTCGACCGAAATCAGGTTGACGAAGGGAATCATGGCAAAGACTCTGACCGTTGCGACTGCTGCGGTTATTGCGGTCTTTGCGCTGTTTGCCTTCTACAACGACACGCTGCAGCGTGAAACCATCCGGAACGAAACCGCCGTCTTGATGGACAATATCGGCAAGACGACTGCCAATAGCATCAATAACTGGCTGCAGGGCCGGATGACGCTGATTGCATCGTCGACCGAGTTTGCCAAGAAGATGGATAGTGACACGGATCCGCTGTCTTTGTTCAGCAACCAGACCTATCTCGACAACTTCCAATATTCCTATATTGGGATGGAAAAGACAGGCGAGTTCTTCATCTGGCCAGTCACCAAGATGGCGGACGATTACGACCCCCGCAAACGGCCTTGGTACAAGGACGCTGTTGCCAAGGGTGGGCCGGTTCTGACCGCTCCCTATGTCGATGCCTCCACCAAGGATCTGATCATCTCAGCCGCGCATCCGGTCAAGACCTCAGACGGTCTGCTCGGCGTGGCCGCAGGTGACTTCAGCATTAAAAGCCTTGTCCAGATGCTTTCCCAGACGGACCTCGACGGCAAGGGGCACGCCTTCCTGGTGTCAAAGGAAGGCAAGATTCTCGTTCACAGCAATATCGACTATGTCGATAAGGACCTCTCCGTTGCCTACCCAAATGGTGCTCCGGCCATTCGCCAGGAAATGGCCGAAGTGGAAGACGCCAACGGAACCTCGCTGATGACCTTTGTGCCGATCGAAGGCCTGCCGGTTGAATGGTATGTAGCCCTGTCGATGGACAAAAATCTGGCCTATGCATCGCTGTCTGACTTCCGTATGTCAGCCGCCATCGCAGCAACTCTGGCCGCCATTCTGATGATCATCGTGCTGGGCTTCTTCCTCACCAAACTGGTTGCCATGCCGATCAGCAACATGACGTCTGCCATGGGCCGCCTTGCTCACGGGGACAATGATGTCGAAATCGATGGACTTGATCGTCAGGACGAAATTGGTGCAATGGCAGAAGCCGTCATGGTGTTCAAACAGAATGCCATTGAGCAGGACCGGCTGCGTGCACAGCAGGCCAAGGAAGAGCAGGCCAAGCAGCAGCGGGTCGAACTGGTTGATCAATTGATCTCCGAGTTTGATCTGGAAGTCAGTGAAGTTCTCAAGACGATTTCGGTCTCTTCCTCCGGACTGGAAACCACCGCAGGATCATTGAATTCCACCGCAGAAGCCTCAGCCGCCAGCGCGACCACTGTGGCAGCCGCTTCGGAGGAAGCCTCGATCAACGTGCGTTCGGTTGCCGCCGCATCCGAAGAGCTGGCCGCTTCGATTTCCGAAATCAGCCGCCGGGTGAACCAGTCCCGCGAAATAGCCGAACGGGCCAGTGGTGCAGCCAAGCAGACGGACCAGACCGTGCAAAGCCTTGTGTCCACCACAGACCGGATCAGCCAAATCGTCAGCCTGATCAACGACATCGCGGCCCAGACCAATCTGCTGGCCCTCAATGCGACAATTGAAGCAGCGCGTGCCGGTGAAGCAGGCAAGGGCTTTGCGGTCGTGGCGTCAGAAGTGAAGTCACTCGCCGATCAAACCTCCAAGGCGACCGATGAAATTGCCACGCAGATTTCCGCCATGCAGTCGGTGTCGAATGAAGCCGCAGGTGCCATTCGCGGCATCGGGGATGTGATCGTCGAGATCAACGAGATCGCTTCTGAAATCGCTGCATCCGTCGATCAGCAGGGCGGCGCAACGCGCGAAATCGCCCATAATGTCAATGAAGCGGCGAAGGGTACACAGGAAGTGAGCGAAAGCACGGTGCTGGTGACCAAGGGAGCCAGTGACACCGAGGAGAGCGCAGCCAACGTTCTTTCCGCTGCGCTTGATCTGTCTGGCAAGTCGAGCGCTTTGCGTGACACTGTTCAGAACTTCGTCAACAAGATCCGTGCCGCCTGATCCAAGGGTCTGCACGGGGTGCCGAAGCACCAATTGTCAAAACGAGAAAAGCCGTCATGCAAATGACGGCTTTTCTTATGTCTGTTGCCAGATAGAAAGTGCCCTAGTGGCTGAGCGTGCGCGACACCGCGTCCTTCCAACCGGCATATTTGCGCTCTCGCACATCCTCGTCCATATGTGGCTCAAAGCGATTTTCAACCGCCCAGCTTTTTGCGAATTCCTCAGGCTCGGGATAGAAACCGACCTTCCAGCCTGCCAGATAGGCAGCACCAAGCGCGGTGGTCTCCAGAATGCGTGGCCGCTCCACCTTGGTGTTGAGGATGTCGGACAGGAACTGCATCGTCCAGTTGGAGGCAACCATGCCGCCATCCACCCGCAGCATCGTTTCGCTGTCGGTCTCCCAGTCCTTGCGCATCGCAGTCAGTAGATCACGGGTCTGGTAGCAGACCGACTCCAGCGTTGCACGGCAGACTTCTTCCGGTCCCGTCGCACGCGTCAGGCCAAACATGGCCCCGCGGCAATCCGCATCCCAGTAGGGCGCGCCAAGGCCGACAAAGGCCGGCACCAGATAGACCTGCTGGCTTTCATCCGCCTTGCGGGCCAGTGGGCCGGTCTGGTTGGCTTTTTCGATGATGCCAAGACCATCGCGCAACCACTGCACCGCAGCGCCTGCAATGAAGATCGAACCTTCCAGTGAAAAGGTCGGCTTGCCGTCAAATTGATAGGCGATGGTGGTCAAAAGGCGGTTCTCGGAACGAACCGGTTTCTCGCCTGTATTGAGCAGGGCAAAGCAGCCCGTGCCGTATGTCGATTTCATCATGCCCGGCTCAAAGCAGGCCTGACCAATGGCCGCAGCCTGCTGGTCTCCGGCAATGCCGGTGATCGGGATCGGGCCGCCAAACAGTTCGGGCATGCAGGTGCCAAAATCATCGGCACAATTCTTCACTTCTGGACGTGCCAGAGCTTGCGGCAGATTGAGGATCTGACGCAGGGTGCTGCTCCAGCGGCCATTGTGAATGTCATAAAGCATCGTGCGGCTGGCATTGGTCGCATCTGTCGCATGAACCTTGCCACCCGTCAGGCGCCACAACAGGAAGCTGTCAACCGTGCCAAAGGCCAGATGGCCCGCTTCGGCTTTCTCGCGCGCGCCTTCGACATTGTCGATGATCCAGGCCACCTTGGTGGAAGAAAAATAGGGGTCAAGCAATAGACCGGTTTTCTCGGTCACCGTTTCCTCAAGACCCTCATCCTTGAGCTTCTTGCAATAGTCCGACGTTCTGCGGTCCTGCCAGACGATGGCATTGTAGACGCATTCACCGGTGCGCTTGTCCCAGACGAGGGTGGTTTCACGCTGGTTGGTGATGCCGATGGCGGCGATTTCCGAGGCATGCGCCCCGGCATTTTCCATCGCCTCGCGACAGACGGTCACCACCGTATCCCAGATTTCCTCCGGATCATGTTCCACCCAGCCAGACTGCGGAAAATGCTGGGTGAATTCCTGCTGTGCGACAGACCGAATGCGGTAGTCCGCATCAAACAGGATGGCCCGTGATGAGGTGGTGCCCTGATCGATGGCCATTACGTAATTGTGTTTCATGAGCGATTCGCCTCTTCCCTCGAATGCTGCGCGTCTCTTGATCTTATGCGTCCCTCTTGGCCTTGCAAGGGGGACGCAGGGTTCATCTCTTGGATGCCGTGGGCAGGAGCTAGGCTTTGCCCGCCCAATAGGCCTTTAGATAGGCCTCAAGGGCTGCTGTTTGATCGGATGTGAAATGCAAGCCGCATTTGGTCCGGCGGAACAGAATGTCCTCCGCGGTCATGGCCCATTCGTTTTCGATCAGATAACGCACTTCGGCTTCATACAGATCCGCTCCGAAGCACTGGCCAAGACCGTCGGTATCGGTGATGCCTTCGAGCAAATCCCACGCCTTGGTGCCATACAGCCGCATCAGACGATAGGCCAGACGGTCCGACAGATAACCATGCTCAGATTTCAGGCGGGCCAACAGATCGTCAAAGGCGCTGGCATTGAAGTCACCCCCCGGCAAACGAGCGACCTTGGTCCATTTCTTGCCTTTCGGGCCGAGTTTCATTTCAATTTTCTTGAGCACCGATTCCGCCAGCATACGGGCCGTGGTGATTTTGCCGCCAAAAATGTGAATGATCGAGTTGTCGCATTCTTCCTTGCTCTGGCGTAGCACATAATCGCGGGTGGCTTCCTGCGCCGCCGATGCGCCATCATCATAAAGCGGCCTCACACCGGAATAGCTCCACACCACATCATCGCGGGTGACCGGCTTGGCGAAATACTCGCTGGCTGCATTGCACAGATAGAGCAGTTCTTCTTCTGTTGCCGCGACCTTGTCCTTGTCGAGATCGCCCTTGAAGTCATGATCGGTGGTGCCGATCAGGGTGAAATCTTCTTCGTAAGGAATGGAGAAGATGATCCGGCCGTCTTTATTCTGGAAGATGTAACAGCGCTTGTGGTCGAACATTTTCTTCACGATCATGTGGCTGCCCTGCACCAGACGCACATTCTTGTCGTCCGGTTTGCCCAAGGCATCGCCGATGATGTGATCGACCCACGGACCGGAAGCATTGATCACCATCCGGGCGTGATGAACAGTCTCTTCGCCGCTGATCTGATTTTTGGTCACGACCTTCCAGCTGGTGCCTTCGTAGGTGGCGGAAATGACCTTTTCGCGCACCAGTATGTTGGCACCGCGATCCCGGGCGTCCATGGCTGCCAGCACAACGAAACGGGCGTCATTGACCCAGCAATCAGAATATTCAAAGCCCTTGGTGAAGAGCGGCTTCAGCGGCTTGCCGACTTCATCCTTGGTCATGTCAATGTCGGCTGTCGCAGGCAACTCCTTGCGGCCACCAATATGGTCATAGAGAAACAGGCCAAGGCGGATCAGCCAAGCCGGACGCAGGTCCTTGTGATGCGGCAGCACGAAGCGCAATGGCCAGACGATATGCGGCGCATTGGCCCAAACCACTTCGCGTTCCTTGAGCGCTTCGCGGACCAGACGGAATTCATAATATTCCAGATAGCGCAGGCCACCATGGATCAGCTTGGTCGATGCGGAGGAGGTGGCGCTAGCCAGATCGTTCATTTCCGCAAGGGTCACGGAATATCCACGTCCAATGGCATCACGCGCGATGCCTACACCATTGATGCCACCACCAATGACAAAGATATCCTTGAGGTCTGCAGTCATAATTCACTCTCGCTGTTCGAGGGGAGGGCGACGATGATCTCGGTTTCAGCGTCGCGACAAAGGGTCTGGATGGCCTCGCTGGGCATCCGATCGGTTACGAAATAGTCGATATCGGCCAGATGGCCGATCCGCACGGGGGCGTTGCGCTCAAACTTCATCGAGTCGCTGACCAGGATGCGTTTGCGGGCATGTTGCAGGATCGCCTGCGCAATCCGCACCTCGCGATAGTCATAGTCGAGCAGGGATCCGTCGCTATCGATTGAGGAAACCCCGATCACCGCGAAATCGACCTTGAACTGCTTGATGAAATCGATGGTCGCTTCACCGACAAGCCCGCCATCAGACTTGCGCAACATGCCACCTGCCACCACCACCTCAGCATTCGATCCGTTATGCAGAATGTTGGCGACGTTGATATTGTTGGTGATGACCATCAGGCCATCATGGCGCACAAGAGCTTCAGCCACCTGTTCGGTGGTTGTCCCGATATTGAGGATGAGAGAGGCATTGTCCGGGATCAGCTGAGCTGCTGCCTTGCCAATGGCTGCTTTTTCCGCTGCCGCATGTGACCGCCGCGCGGTGTAGGCATAGTTGGACACGCCGGATTTGTAGATCGCACCGCCATGCACACGCTCCAGCAGGTCGTGATCGCACAGCACGTTGAGGTCCTTGCGGATGGTTTGCGGCGTGACATCGAAATGAGCCGCCAACCCGTCGACATCAACCCGGCCGTCGCGCTTGGCAAGTTCCATAATGTCAGAATGGCGTGGAATGAGGGGATCCAAGACTATGCTCCTTTTGGTGGGCATCATGCGCTCGAATCTTCCTTTTGCCAAGGGTGAAAGTTCATTTCACAGGGAATGTGAACAAAAACGAACCTTAAATTGCAAATAGTGCGCCTCATAACGAAAAAGGCCGAGCCTGAATGAACAGGCCCGGCCAATCGGTAAGACTGAAGGTCAGCTCTTAGATTGTCTCACCGCGTCGGTAGGAAACACCATAGAAGATGGAGAACAGCACCGGCACCACAATCAAGGTGAGGATGGTGGCGGCTGCCAAGCCGAACATGATGGTCACCGCCAGCGGCGCAAAGAAGACGTCGCTCAACAGAGGGATCAGACCCAGCACCGTGGTGATGGCAGCCATCGTCACCGGACGCATACGCGACACCGCGGCCCGTGTGATGGAATCATGCATATTCAGCCCTTCTTCCTCATTCAGCCGCTTGATCTCTTCGATCAGCACGATGCCATTTTTCAGCAACATGCCCGACAGGGACAAAAAGCCCAGCAAAGCCGTGAACGCGAAGGGCTGGTTGAAGGTCAGGAGGCCCGAAGTCACCCCGATCACCGCCAAAGGCAGGGTCAACCACACAACCATCGTCTGGCGGAACGAGTTGAACAGCATGATGGTGATGGCGAACATGACCAGCACACCAAGAGGGACGAAGGCAAAGACCGCCTTGTTGGCCTTGGACTGGGCTTCAAATTCCCCACCCCATGACAGTTCATAGCCCGGTGGCAGGTCCAACGCCTCGACCTGAGGCCGCAGACGTTCGAACAGGGCAAAGCTGTTGGTGTCGGAATTCGGATCCGCATCCACCCAGACCTGAATGGTGCGTTTGCGGTCGCGACGCATCACCAGCGGATCTTCCCATGCCAAGCCGATTTCCTGCACCACCTGATCAATGCTGACATAGCGGTTAAGCACGGGACTGAAGACCTGAATGTCACTCAATTGCTCGACATTCGACCGCTCGTTCAGAGGCGGGCGCAGGATAATCGGCAGAATCGAGGATCCATCGCGCATTTTGGCAATTTCCAGCCCCTTCACATTCATCAAAATGGCAGAATCGATGTCGGCCTTGGAAATGCCGAGTCTGCGGGCCTCGGCCTCTGCGAATTGTGGCTGCAACACCTTGCTACGTTCCCGCCAGTCATGGCGAATGTTGATGGTATCGGGATCATCGCGATAGATGTCGATCACTTCACTTGCCAACCGGCGCAGCTCTTCCGGATCCGGACCCGAAAGCCGGGCCTCGATCTTGGCCTTGGTGGCAGGGCCAATCTGGAACTGGTTGGTTTTGACAAAGGCTTGCGGCGCTTCTTCCTTAAGTAGATTGAGCACCCAATTGCGAATTTCTGGCATGTCATTATAGGATTTCACCCGAATGATGAACTGGCCAAAGTTGGCAAAAGACCGCTCGCCCTGATAGGTCAGCATGAAACGCTCTGCCGTGGTGCCGACCGTCGTCGTCACCTGATCGATGCCCTCATGTGCGCGGATCTTGACTTCCAGAGCAGCCATGTCCTCGATGGTCGAGCGAATGTCGGAGCCCTGTGGCAGCCAGTAGTCCGCCGTGAACATCGGCAGGTTGGAAGGCGGGAAGAAGGCCTTGTTGACATATTTGAAGCCATAGACCGCTGTTGCCATCGTGGCAATCATCACAAAAGTGGTGACCCAACGCCAACGCAAGGTGAACAGCAACAGCCCCTTGTAGATCTGATAGAAGATGCTCTGATAAGGATCATCCAGTTGCTGGCTGTCTGAAGCATCTATTTCGCTTTTGTCGCTCTCGTTACCGCTTTCTTTGGTTGGTTTCTTGCCGCGGAACATCACCGAGGCAAGGAATGGCGTCAGCGTGATGGCAAACAGCCAGGAGATTAGCAATGAGATGAACAGGATCCAGAACAGCGAACCGGTAAATTCACCAGATGCATCTGGTGACAGGCCAATGGGAGCAAAGGCTGTGACGGAAATAACCGTTGCCCCGAACAGCGGCCACATGGTCTGACCGACGATCCGCTTGGCAGCATCACGGGTGGAAAGACCTTGCTTGATGCCTATCAGAATGCCGTCAGTGATGACGATGGCATTGTCAACCAGCATACCCAGCGCAATGATCAAGGCACCAAGGGAAATGCGGTGGAGATTGATGTTGTAAATGTCCATCACGATGAAAGTGGCACAAATGGTCAGCAACAGGATGAGGCTCATCAAGACCCCGGATCGCGCCCCCATCGTCAGCAGCAGCACCACCACCACAATGGCCAGCGCCTGACCAAGACTGACAAGGAAGTCATTGACCGAATTTTCGACCTGTCGCGGCTGGTCATAAATGGTCGCCAGTTCCACTCCGATCGGACGGGTATAATCGAGCTCCGCGAGACGGGCCCGCACGGACTGCCCCACTTCCACCACGTTGACACCGCTGGCAAAGGAAACTCCGATCGTCAGAGCATTTTCGCTGTTGAAATGATAGACATGTCGGGGTGGCTGCACATAGTCGATTTTCACATTGGCCACATCCGACAAATATATCAGTTCGTCTCCTGTCTGGCCCAGCAGAATGTCGCGGATCTGTTCAACATTGCTGTAATTGCCTGTCGAACTGATGCGGATAAATTCCGTACCGATGCGCAGATTGCCTGCATTGGTGACCAGATTCTGGTTTTGCAGCAGCTGCTTGAGGGCTGTCACCGAAATATTGTGCGAATTGAGCTTGGCGCGGTTGATCTCGATGATGATCTGACGCTCCAGTCCGCCGCCAATCGATACCTTTCCAACCCCGTCCACCAGCACCAGCTCGCGGCGCAGAAAGTCGACATAGTCATTGAGCTCTTGATGGGAATAGCCAGCCCCCGTGACTGCCATGAACATGCCATAGACATCACCGAAATCGTCATTGACCACAGGCGGACGCGATCCAAGCGGCAGGGAAGGGGCGAGGTCGTTGATTTTACGCCGCATTTCATCCCAGATCTGAGCAAGATCCTTCTTGCGGTAGATCGATTTCATTTCCACGGTGACCTGACTGAGGCCAGCCGAGGAAATGGAGGTTACATGGTCGACATAGGGCAGTTGCTGGATCGCGGTTTCGATCGGCAGCGTTACTTCTTCCTCGACCTCCATGGATGAGGCGCCGGGATAGGCCGTGACGACCACTGCCTGCTTGATGGTGAATTCGGGGTCTTCCAGACGACCCAGATTGAAAAAGGCCAGGACACCGCCTGCCAACAACAGGATGGTGACCATCCAGCTGACGGTTTTCCGCTCGATGGCGTAATCAGTCAAATTCATGATAGCGGTTCCTAGAGGCCACGTTCTTTTTGGTAGGCACGCAGTTTCATGCCTTCTGCGACATGGGAAACCCCGACGGCGACAAGGCGGTCGCCATCCTGCAAACCCTCAAGAATGCGCACAGAGCCATCCTCAAGTCCGAGTACTTCCACTTCTGTCTTGCGGGCCTGATTCTGCGGATCCACCTTCCAGACCCAGCGCTTGCCAGCTTCTTCAAAAACGGATTCAAGCGGCACAAGGACACCGCCGGTGCCTTCGGGTGCCGTGAGACCGGCCACATCGGCCCGCACATTGACACTCATGCCCGGCAACACGCTAAGCTCTTTGGGAACCGGCATGGTCGCCGTCACTTTGAAAGAGCGTGTCACAGCATCGGGAAGGGCGTCATGCTCTTTGTAGGTTGCCAGAAACTTCTGATCGGGCAGGGCATCGAACCGCACCTCAAAAGCCAGGCCAAGCGAGTTGCTGATCGGATTGAACAGCAGCAACAGCTTTTCTGGGACGTTGAAGACAATGTCGATGTCATCGCGCCCCTGAAACTGGATCACAGCCGCGCCCGCAGCCACATTCTGGTAGCGTTCGACATTGACCTTGGCGATCACGCCATCATAAGGCGCGTGCAAGACCGTATAGCCAACATCTTCCTTGGCCATCTTGAGGGCAACCTCTGCACCGGAAAAGGTTGCCTTTGCCGTATCCAGCGCCGCTTTTGCCACATGCTTCTTTTCAAACAGGGATTCGGTTCTGGTCAGCTGAATTTGCGCCAGATCGAAGGTTGCCTGCCGCTGCGCCACGACATTTTTGTAGGGCGTGTCGTCAAGCTTGGCGATGACGTCCCCTTCTTTCAAAATCTGCCCTGCATGAATTGGCAGCTCAGAAATCTGCCCGGCCACGCGAAAGGCCAGGATCGAATTGCGGGACGCCGCAGTCACGCCAGGGAAGGTTTTGTAAAAGCTGAAGGCTACCTTGCTGGCGGTTGCAATCTTCGCAGGGCGGGCAAAGGGATCTTCCTGCACGGGTTCTTCCGCAATGGCATCAAAAACACCATCCTTGCAGCCAGCAAGAGCCAAGGCAGAAAGGCCGATCAAGAGCAGTTTTCGGAGCATGTTTTGGGTCCGTTCAATATTACAAAGACGCGGGATAAGAGGGGGCGCCCGCAGTAGCCTGTTAAATACATGCATGAATGTATGTTTGTCTAGTTGTTTTTTCCTGTAGGATGCTGCTATGCATAACTAAGCGGCTTTGCTAGGCAGCTTTGCTGCAATGCCATCCTGAATGAAGACTGACCAACCGGACCCGACCATGGCGCGCAAGACGAAAGAAGAAGCAGAAAAAACCTATTTTGCCCTGCTTGAAGCGGCGGCGGACTTATATAGCAGTCAGGGGTATGCTCGCACGACCATCAACGAGATTGCCTCTCATGCAGGCATGACGCGAGGTGCGTTTTACTGGCACTTCCAAAGCAAGGAAGACGTCATCAAGGGCATTTGGGAAAATCATGCCTATCCGGGTTTCAATCCGGTTCGGCAGGCGCTGATCAGTTTGCCCGAAGACGACCCAGCCAGTGCGTTCCGGGTGCAAATCAACCGTCTGATCGACGTGTTTGCCCGTGATCGTCTTGTGTCGCGTGCGATGTTTATCATCATTCACAATATGGAAATTTCAGACAAGGAAGGCGATCTGCATCAGTTTCTGTCTGAGCAGCATCAGATGTTTCAGGATACGATCGCCACTGCTTTCAAAAGCATCGAGAAGGCGGGGCAGTTAAAGGCAAATATGGACCCCAAGGTCACCGCGCTCTCGTGTCTTTGTCTGTTTGTCGGCATGGTTGAGAAGGCTCTGCTGCCATTCATGGAGCTGGACCTCGAGACCGAAGGAAAAGAGCTGTTCGCCAGTTTCTTTGATGCGGTGCTGGAAATTGAACCCCAGCGCACTAAAACGTGATCTGTACGTTTTTTCAAAGTTTTAGTTTCTTCAAATCGGTGCCCGGATGCCCGCAGTGAGCGCAGGCGCATGCCTGAAGCCTGCGAGACAGCCTCATGTGGAAATGTCAAACGTATGACAAAATAGACGTTGATTAACCCCATCAGGGTCTTTAAACAGGGCGGCGGAGAGGTGGCCGAGTGGTCGAAGGCGCGCCCCTGCTAAGGGCGTAGGCGGGTAACTGTCTCGAGGGTTCGAATCCCTTCCTCTCCGCCATTTTCCTCGCAGCAAGTTGAAATTTATATTGTAAATTCAGTCACTTGATATTAGACACTCGCAAGAATGCCAAAATTTGCTACACATTTTGCTACACAAATCTATGCATAAGTCTATGGTATCTTCCACAGTTTTCATGAATTTGCCCAGTTGAGTGCGGCCGGAAGAATAATTAAAAACTCTCCCCCAATGGTATCAATAGAATGGTTCCAATCAATCAGGTTTGGGGCGACTTCTTGACTAAACTGTACCGTACAATTTGATGTGAACGACTCTTTGCGTCACCCCGCTGAGCGATAAGCCAATTTTCAGCGCAGCCGTGTTGAAGCGGTAACATTAATTCAGAGCAGTAATCTACCCATGCTGCATGAACGCCATCCTAATGTCGACCAACGGCGGAAGGACGAAGCGGACCAATGCGCTGCAGCATCACTTGATCGCAATCATCAAATACCGTGATTGGCAATCGCGGCCCAAAGTGGTCACTCTTCTGGCGCAACAGGCCTAAAGCCGATCTCCCCTTTGCCGCCATTCGTTCAAACTGCAGCATCTTCAGAAATCAGATAACAGTTGAGTGGACAAAGCGGGCTTTTGTTGCTGCGCCGTGCTTCCAGCTCCACTGGTACATTCTTTTAGGGAACTAGGCGCGAAGCGAACCTCTATCGTGGGCCCGAGCTTTTTCGCATCGTCGATCGAAACGGCTATTCGTGGGTTCTCAAAGAACGTCCTGGCCGTAGCGGCACAATCAGGCAGAGAGAGAACTCTTACTATAGCACTCGTGTCACAATCGCAAAACTAGGGTCAAAACTCATTGATACCATTGAACTAACGTGTCAAATCAGATTCTATCTGTCCAATCTACGGATTGGAGGCTTGGATGGGACATCTGTTTTGGTTGTCGGACGAGCAATGGGCTGTGATTGAGCCACTTTTGCCAAATAACAAGGGAGGAGGCCGCCGTGTCGATGATCGCCGGGTAATCTCTGGCATCATCCATGTTTTGAAAGTGGGCTGCCGCTGGTGCGACTGCCCTGCAGACTACGGCCCCGCAACAACAATCTATAACCGGTTCAATAGATGGTCTCACAAACGGTTCTGGGTTGATCTCGTTGAGGCTCTGGCAGCTTCAGGTGCCGTGACCAAAAGCACCGCTATCGATAGCACCTATGTCAAGGCTCACCGCTCTGCATATGGCGGTAAAGGGGGGCAAAAAATCAGGCGATCGGGCCGTCTCGGGGGGGCCAAACCACCAAAATCCACATTCTGACCGATGTCATTGGCCGCCCCTTTGCGTTCAAATTGACTGGTGGCAATGCTGCAGATAGTCCGATTGCGCCTGTATTGCTGAACAGCTTGAAAGGTGCGAAATACTTACTCGCAGACAAAGGTTATGACGCAAACAGTCTGCGAAAGCACTTGCGTCAGTCAGCCATCGTCCCGGTCATTCCAGGCCGCTCAAATCGCAAGCGTTCAATCCGCTATGATGAACGGCGTTACAAGGATCGCCACCTAATCGAAAATGCCTTCTGTCGCCTCAAAGACTTCCGACGCGTGGCAACTCGATATGACAAGCTTGCCAGAAACTTCCTATCCGCAGTCGCATTGGCAACACTCATTGCATTCTGGATTTGATTGAGTCTGGAGCCTAAACATTCAAAAACTCACCATAATGGAACAGAGCTACAATCTAAACGGCCACATTGAGGGGTGAGCGTCAGACAAACATGGATTCTGCTTCGACACTTCAGGCCGTCTCTTGTCGGACAAAGAAAGAATTAATTACTTCTGTGCTAAATGCTGTTTAGAACGATAGAACAACATTTAATTGTGCCAAGCGTTGGTAAATATGAGCCACTCTCTTGCGAAAAGCATTATAAGTTTCGAATTTCCAGTCGATGATGTGTCGGAGTGGACAAGGATTGGACGTCACAACAAAAGAACCAAAAATCTGATCATAATTGGAGGATATATAACGATCGTTATATCTCTGGCTTGGTCACTATTTTTCCTTCTCGTCGGTTTTACCTCCCTTCTTTTCACTTGTATCGTATCGATCTTTACCGCTGCAGTTCAAATTGCACTGGCAAAGAGAAACAATGTGATCGTAGCTGCCGTTTTGATGACCCATATGTTATTTCTAACGGTTGCTGTCGCATGCTTCGCCGACACCCCAAGCGATGGAATCCCGCAATCGACACAGATGAATTTGCTTCCAATCGCTGCAGCAGCGTTTCTTATCTTTGAGAAAAACAATCTGTATCTGCGCGCTCTGTTTCCGGCCTTTGGAGTTTTGCTGTTCCTGTTTTTTGAACTTGGCCTAGCACCGCAACCATGGCCCAACCTATTGATTCCTATTGAAATACGATCCGTAGGTTTCTGGTTTAACACTTTGTCTGGAGTGTTGGGTGCTTGTACTGTCATCTCGATCATGCGTTACACCCGCAAACACGAACGCACTCTGGAAGCAGAGTTACGCTCAGCTGTTTCTCGCGGAGAATTTAGGCTGTTTTATCAACCACAAGTGAATGAACAAGGACGCATTTATGGTGTGGAGGCTCTTTTGCGCTGGCATCATCCTACAAAAAGCAATGTTTCCCCTGCAGAATTTATTCCCTTAGCAGAAGAGACCGGGTTGATCATTCCAATAGGTGATTGGGCATTAAAGACAGCATGTGCGCAAATTGTTCAGTGGTCGAAATCACCCAAAACTAGTGGCCTCCATATCGCGGTCAATATCAGCGTAACACAATTTCAACAGCCTGACTTTGTCCAGCAAGTCAAACACATCATCAGCAAAAGTGGTGCGTCGCCTTCTAACCCGTCTTATGCATGAAGGTCGGGAATTTGGCTGGCGAATGTAGTGTAAATGGTTGATTTGTTGTAGGATTTGGTTGCTTACACCTATCCATTCCATCTCGCACACACAGCCACATTCGCCATGACC